>NZ_JAHQCS010000075.1 GCF_019042215.1 Evansella tamaricis
ACCCCGCAGACGCTGGTCTTTGCGGCGAGGAGGCTGAGGCCGTGCCCGCGGAAAGCGTCCGTCTGTAACGGATTCGAGTATAAACATTTAACTTATTGCTTAAAAAAATTTGTTAAAGGTAATTTGAACAACTCATTAAATCAAGAAAGCGTTGTCAACAAAAACTTAACAAAAAGAGGCATTCCTGAACTCACTAAAAAATATGCCCACAAATGGTTGACGCAAACGTGACGACTTCTCCCCTCGTCAATCTTTCTTTAACGTGGTATAATTTCAAAGACATTATTTGAAGAGGATGAGAGTAAATGATAACAGTTACAGATGTTAGCTTGCGATTTGGGGATCGGAAGCTGTTTGAAGATGTAAATATTAAATTTACACCAGGAAATTGCTATGGTTTAATCGGAGCAAACGGTGCCGGTAAATCAACTTTTATAAAGATTTTATCAGGGGAATTGGATTCCCAAACAGGAAATGTTAGCATGCCCCCTGGTCACCGGATGGCCGTCTTAAAGCAAAACCATTTTGAATTTGAAGAAAAAGTGGTTATTGAAGTGGTCATGATGGGACATAAGCGCCTGTTTGAAGTAAAGAAAGAAAAAGATGCCATCTATATGAAACCGGACTTTTCTGACGAAGACGGTATGCGTGCCGCGGAATTAGAAGGGGAATTCGCAGAGATGAATGGATATGAGGCAGAATCGGATGCTGCCATTTTGTTAAAAGGTCTCGGTATTGATGAAAATCTTCACCAGAAAACGATGGCAGATCTTTCTGGAAACGAAAAAGTAAAAGTTTTATTGGCACAAGCTCTTTTTGGGAATCCGGATGTCTTACTTTTGGACGAACCTACGAACCACTTGGACATTGAAGCGATACAATGGTTGGAGGAGTTCCTGATTAATTTTAATAATACCGTCATTGTAGTATCCCATGACCGACATTTCCTAAATAAAGTATGTACACACATTGCGGATTTGGATTTCGGAAAAATTCAGGTTTATGTAGGAAACTATGATTTTTGGTACGAGTCAAGTCAATTGGCCCTTCGTATGGCTCAGGAACAAAACAAGAAAAAGGAAGAAAAGATCAAAGAACTACAAGCTTTCGTTGCAAGATTTAGTGCAAATGCATCTAAATCAAAACAGGCCACTTCCCGTAAAAAGCTGTTGGATAAAATTGAACTCGATGATATAAAACCATCTTCCAGAAAATACCCGTATGTTAACTTTAAACCAAATCGGGAAATTGGAAATGACTTACTTCAAGTGGAAGGATTAACAAAAACAATTGACGGAGTTAAGATCTTAAATAATGTTAGTTTTGTAATGAATAAAGATGATAAAATTGCTTTGGTTGGAACGAAGGATGTTGCCAAAACCACTTTGTTAAAAATACTTGCAGGGGAAATGGAACCGGACAGTGGTACTTATAGATGGGGAATTACTACTTCACAGGCCTATTTTCCAAAGGATAATGCCAAGTATTTTGAAGGAGTCGATTTAGATTTAGTGGACTGGTTACGCCAATACTCCCCTGAAGATCAAACAGAAACGTTTTTACGTGGATTTTTAGGACGTATGCTTTTTTCCGGAGAAGAAGCAAAGAAAAAGGCGAGTGTTTTATCTGGAGGAGAAAAGGTACGGTGTATGCTTTCCAAGATGATGTTGAGTGGTGCAAATGTTTTAATGCTTGATGATCCCACTAACCACTTGGACCTTGAATCCATCACTGCCCTAAACAATGGATTAATTAACTTTAAAGGAGCCCTTATCTTCACATCACACGACCATCAGTTTAATCAATCCATTGCGAATCGAGTTATTGAAATTCAGGATACAGGTGTATTCGATAAAGAAATGACCTATGATGAATATGTGGAATGGAAGACAAAAAAATAAAACTGATACTTCGGTTAATTTTATAAGAAAAGCGCATTCGACTAAGATCACGAGCGTAGGGCAGTGCCTCTTCCTCTACAAGCATCGCGCTGAAGTATATCCGTCCATCGGGCAAAACGCCACGTCCTGTGGCATTCCCGATATTAGGACGTCCTGTCCGTTCATCGGGCAAAACGCCACGTCCTGTGGCATTCCCGATATTAGGACGTCCTGTCCGTTCATCGGGCAAAACGCCACGTCCTGTGGCATTCCCGATATTAGGACGTCCTGTCCGTTGAGGCAACTCGAAGCATATTCGAAGGGCAGCATCGCTCACGTGCTGCCACTGAAGTAAACGCTCGTTGGACAGCGAATTCGAAGAAGTATCTAGAAGTCCGCTCTTTGACTTCGGTTGTCACTTCCGAAGTGCCCCGCAGCGAATATGAAGGAACTGAAAAAGTGGGAAAGCACCACTTTTTCAGTTCCCATGCGAGTAGGCGCTGGAGCTAGACAAACCCGATGCTGCCAAAACTTATACATCCTTACCTCTAAAAAAAAGTGGCCGGAACAAAAGTGTTATGGGACATAATAGTTAGTGCATATCATTCGCTCCGGATATATACATCACTATGGTATTGTCCGCCCTCAGTTAAACACTTTAATTGTGTTCCAGCCTCTTTTCACTAAATCGAAAAGATCTCTCTTTTTTCAGTTTGTCAGGTAGGTACTACTTCCCTATCCTAACTGATTTTATGATATTGAAAATTCCAAAGTACCACTTTGTGACCGTTTTATTTCGTGAACTCCCTTTATAGCACTCAAGTTAATATGTCCATAGACATGAGGGTATAAATTCCCTGATTCGGTTGTATCTTCAAGAACAACAAGACTTTCCAAGTCATTGGAGTAAATCTCTAAAAGAATTACTTTCTCTACTCCAGGCAAGACATCTTTTCCTTCTTTGATTAATTGTTCCTTTGTAAAACAGTCAATATATCCTTCTATATCTAATGATTCTGGCCAATAGACCCCTTCTCTTTGAGCTTTTTCCCACTCTGATTTTGTTAACAAATGAAAGATCATCTGTCATATTCCCCCTCAATATTACTAGTAATCCAAGTGTATTATAAAACGAATTTGAGTGAAAGTGTATGATTTTCATATGATATCATCGTTTTTACTGTGTAAATGTTACAATTTATTGAATTTTACTTAAATAGTATTGATCCTATTTTAATACAAAAAGACATAAGAAAAGGAGGAAGAAACGTGTAGGGAAAGAGGAGGGGTACCGCCACCAGCACTCCTCGGATAAGCAAAGTATTTTTCCAAAGCAATTGATTGTATCAACTGTCATTTCATTCGGTTTTTCATTGATTAAACACTTTCGTCCCAACCTCGACTTTAACCAACTTCTGAAAGAAGTCTCCCTCTTCAAGTATGTGAAGGTGTAATAACACCAACGGTAAGGGGGAGATGAACAGTTGCTTTCGTCATGGAACTAAGAACCTCCCACATCAAATCTCGTAACATATAAGTCGTGAGTAGTTCACATAGTTATCCATAGTTATCCTGCCTTTTCGATCATCTCTTTTTTTACCGCTGAATCATTCTCTTTTGCCAATGATAAATAGATTACCATTAATAAAATGATTAATCCCCCTGCCATTTGATATGCGCCGAATGGAATCTTCAACCAAAGAACAGATGTCAAAACAGCCGTCAGTGGTTCCATACTCCCTAATAAGCTCGTCTCTTGAGGTTTTAAGTATTTTAGACTTTCGAGATAAAACCAAAAAGCAAACATTGTTCCAAATAGGATAACAAAAATCAGAAAAAAGAGTGTTCCCATATTCCAATTAGTTATCGTAACCTTCCACGGTGGATTAAAAATAGCAAGACCCGTTCCCCCAATAATCATTGCCCACCCAATAACATTTAAGGAACCCCATTTTTTTAGAAGTGGACCTGCATATAATGTATAAAATGCTAAGGCAATTCCTGAAAGTACTCCCCATACCACAGAAGCTGAGGGAACTGATAGATTATTAATAGAACCATTGGTTAGCAAAAAGAAGGTTCCTAATAGGGCTAATAGGACAGTTAAAACATCTTTCTTCGTCACATTACTTTTTTTTGATAAAATGAAATAAATAATAATAAAAGCAGGTGCCTGATACTGTAGAAGTGTGGAGACAGCAGCATTCCCCAAATTAATGGATGCCATGTAAGTATACTGGACTGCTAACATTCCGAATATACCGAAGATGACCAAATTTACAGCAGCTCCTTTGTCTGTCCAAATTCCAAATACTTTATTTCTATTTTTTGATAGAATAGCTAGGAGTATCATCATTATCCCTGAAATTAATAGGCGAACAGAAACAAGCCATTCCACGTTCACTCCATCCTCCTGGAAGAGGCGTTGGGAAACAGTTCCCCCAACTCCCCAAAATGATGCCCCTAGCAAAACTAAAACAAACCCGATCCATCTTCCTTTCATTTACGATACCCCTATTCAATCTAGGATTCATCCTATTATTATGATAAAATCCCCCTTACATGGATTCAAGTCTGACAGAACTTCCCTTGCCACCAGCTTCAGCTGGTGTGACAATAAGCTTTCTTGGTAATCGTTCCCTTAACTCAGGTACGTGACTGATTATACCGACAGAAAGGTGATCTGTATGCAATTTTTCTAAAGCAGTAATGACGATCTCCAAAAGATCTTGGTCTAATGTTCCAAACCCTTCGTCCAAGAAGAAAAACTCCAGTGGATGCTCCCCCTTTAATTGGATGGATGCAGATAGAGATAGCGCGAGTGCTAAGGAAGTTAAAAATGTTTCTCCCCCAGATAATGTGGAGACAGGGCGCTTTACTCCCCCATTCGCATCATCCCGAATAACAAAACCACCAGTTGAGTCCACCTCGATGGCATATCTTCCCCTCGTTAAGGAATGGAGGCGATCTGATGCAAGTCTACTAACTTGAACTAACTGCTCTTCTGCAATATACTCCACAAAAGCTTTTCCCCGAAACACATGATCAAGCTTCTGTAATCGATCAAGTTCTTTCTCCAATTTATTCCATTGTTGATTTAATTCCTCATAACGATTTACCCGAAGTTCCAACTCTCGAAGAGTGGCTAGGGCTGCTCCACGTTCGGAACTTCTTTCCTCTAAATAATTCTTGGATTGCTGAAGCTCCAGGAGTGTTTGATCGAACTGTTCCTCCGTCACGCTTCTCCCAGATAATTCCTTCAAAGACTGGGCCAATTTTACTTCCTGTTCCTTTTTCTCTTGATTAAACTCATTGATAGAAACAGTTAATCTTTCTTGTTCTGCATTTGTTAAACTAGCAACCTTTATTTCTCCCTTATCTGTAAAGCTTGATCCCTTCACTTGCTTATCGAACACTTTACTTGCCCGATTATACCGTTCCTGGGAATTCTTAATCGCTTCTTTTATTATCGTGTCCCGTTTAACAATTTCATTCATTTCATGCTGTAGTTTTTTCCAAGTATATTCTGCTTTTTCATAACGGTTAACGAGTTCTTGCAATGCAAGAGACGTCTTTTCCAAAAGAGCCTGGGGATTAGATTCACCAACAGAGTTTTCTATTAATCGTTTTTTCTCTTTCATTCCGTTCTTACGATGATCGGTTTCCGACATTAATCCGGTTTTCTTTAAGTGAACATCCTGTAGTAATTTCTGAAGCTTGTCCACTTCCTCCAGTTTCCTTTCAATATGGGGAACACTGTTCTCAATCCGTTGCCTGATGACAGTGGCTTTCTCTTCTTGTTTGAGAAGAGTTTGATATTCTTTTTCTACCCTGCTAAAAGCTAGACTTGGATAAGTATTATCCCACTCTAATTTCTGACCTTCTAACCCTTCTGTCCGTTCCTGTTTTCTGTTCCGGGTTTCAGTGAGTCTTTCTTCTAGACCAGAAATTTGAATGGAGAATTGATTCCATTTTTCCTTTGTCTGTTGCATCTCTTTTAATCTATTATCTGTTGTCTCCAGAAGTTCATCGATTGCCAATTTTTTCTTATTCCATTTACCTTTTGTTCGTGACCAACA
Organism: Evansella tamaricis; assembly: GCF_019042215.1. Taxonomy (GTDB): domain Bacteria; phylum Bacillota; class Bacilli; order Bacillales; family Salisediminibacteriaceae; genus Evansella; species Evansella tamaricis. The sequence continues at coordinate 5,960 of NZ_JAHQCS010000075.1, forward strand.
CGCTGCCCACTTTTCTTGATCACCACCGACATTTGATAAAAACGGATCTTTCTCTTCTTCCAATGCTGCAGCAATCTGGTCTTCCTTCACGAAATCTTCCAATTTGGAGGAATATTCATCTAATTTCCAACGGTATCTTTCCAATTTCCGTTCTTCTGACGAAATTTCCTCGATTAGTTTGTCCATCCAATCCAGTTCAACAACTGTGTTTTCCCCTGCCTCTAACTCTATTTTTGTTTGTGGATGTTCAAAGGATCCACATACTGGACATGGCTCCCCTTCCTTTAATTGCTTTCGTAAAGCATGGGCTAATAAATGCTGTTGTTTTCCTTCCTCTGCCCTCTTGATTTCTTTTAAGGATCTAATTAATTCTTGATGATATCTTTCTGCCTCACAAACTTCTTGATACCAACCATAAATCTGCTGAAAACGTGTAGAGAGATCCCCTTCTATTTTAGAAGTTTCCTCTAAGATTCTATTTCCATTTTCCTTAACCTCATTTATTTTCTTTTCCAGACTTTTTTCTTCAGAGTCTAACTCCGTTATTTTATTCATCGATTGATCTATCTGTTGTTTTTGGTCCCTGGCTGCTGTGAGTTCCCTCTTTTTCTCCCCAGGAATCTCTATGGACTTCAGTTCTGCTTTTAGTTTTCGCTGGGCTTCTTCGTACTGCTTTTTATCCTGTTTTGCTTGATCAAGTTTTTCCTCATTTTCTTTCAGAAGTTTTTCCTGTTCCTTTAACTGTTTTTCAAGATTCATCACAATTTGTTCCTCTTGATTGAGAACCTCCTGCTCCCTTTTCATCCGTTCATATTCTTCCAGTTTGATTCGAAGGCGTGATTCCTGTTCTTCCCGCTGGGATTTCACTTCCAGAAATAGACTCTCCCCTTTTTTTGCTTCTTCAGAAATGTCGTCCAGTTTTTCTTTTAATTGATTCCCTTCCAGGGCCCAACGTTGAGAATCCATGAAACTTTCTTCCAACTCTTCCACATAGGGAAGTAAGATAGCCGCTTCTTTCCCTTTCAGAAGGGTTCTCTCTAACTCCTTTAATTCCCCTTCACGAAGGCTTAGTTCCTTCAACCTATTCTCTGCAGCACCTTTTTCCCTCTGTAATTTAAGAACTAATTTTTCCTCGTCAAATCGTTTTTCCAATACTTCATACTTCTTCTTTTCCACTTCCTGCTGTTTCTTAATATCTTCTAGCTTTTTCTTCGCTTCCCCTAATGCTTCTTTAGACGCATTTCCAAGTCCTTCTTGCTCTTTCTCCACTAGTTCCTTTTGATGTTTTGTATCAACTAAACGACTTTTCAATTTTTTCATGAGTTCATCCCCGTACTTTTCTAAATGAAAAATACGCTGGAGCATCTGCCGCCGGTCTTTGCCTTTCAGAGATAGGAATTCTGAGAATTTACCTTGTGGAAGAACGACAGCACGGGTGAAATCATCAATGGATAAACCAAGGAGGTCTTCCACACCTTTCGTCACATCTCCGGCTTTATCAGCTAAAACGATAGGTTCCCCTGTAATATCTATTAATCTTGCTGTAGCAGTCCGTAGATTCCCTTCCCCTGATTGTTTGAAAGTCCGTTCCACGAGAAATCGTTTTTTACGGTTTCCATTTCCTAATTGAAAAGTAAAGGAAACGGCCAATGTCTCTTCCCCATGGTTGAGAATTCCTTGGGTATTATTCGCCGCCCGTTCTACTTTTCCATACAAAGCCAACGTCATGGCATCCAATAAGGAGGATTTCCCACTTCCTGTGGGACCAAAAATACCGAAGACACCACCTTCACAGAGCGCTTCAAAATCTACCGTTTGCTTCTCGCGAAAGCTATGGAGACCTTTTACAGATAAGGTTATGGGTTTCATTGTTCCCCCTCCTCGTTGATCAATTCCAAAAATAATTCCACTACTTCTTGTTCAGGAACAGCCCCTCCTGTTTGTCTTTCATAAAATCTCTTGAACATTTCATCAATTGGTACATGCTTTCTATCCTCTGATTCGTAGGGCGTCCCTTCATCTGGAAAGATAGGACGAATCGTTAATAGGCCAGGGTATTCTTTTTTCAGTTGATGAATCTCTTCCATCGATGGTGTATGTTCCATATGGACTTCTAACTCGATCCAGGCATTTTCATCTCTTTTTTCTTCAATCCACTGAAACACTTCCGATAAACCGTTTCTCGCTTTCCATCTGACTAACGGCTTTCCAGACTGTAAATATATTTCTTCCACCACCGGTTCCCCCTTTGGTTCCACGTTCACTATCGTTACAGATTTTGTGTACCCTGATTCTGAGAAACTGAGTGCGAGGGGAGATCCAGAATACCTTGCAAGCTTTGGTGCACGCTTTACATCCTGTGGGCGATGGAGATGACCGAGTGCTGTATATTGTACATTAGCTGGCAGATTGGTGGCCCGAATTGTATAAGCACCACCCACTTCAATTGGGCGTTCCGATTCACTTCCACTTCCCCCTGCCACAAAAAGGTGGCTCATGGCCACATTCACATCATCCATTGAAAAATCTTTCGTCAGCTCTTCAAATATCCCTTTAATCCGCTCATCATAAGCCTCCCTTAACGTTTCTTCATCCCCTGTTTCCACAAAACTTTCTTTTAATCTCGACTCAGAAGGATAAGGAAGGGCTGCAATATTCAGCCGATAATCAAAGTTTTTTAGCTTAATAGAAACAGTTTCTGTTGTGGGATATCCTAAAATATAAATTCCCTGTTTTTTAATCAGGCTTCTGGCTGCAGATAAACGGTCTGGATGATCATGATTTCCTGCAATGATAATAATCGGTCGTTTACCATTATCAGAGAGCCGGGACATACTCTCATAAAACAGTTCTTCTGCCTTTGCTGGGGGATTCACAGAATCAAATACATCTCCCGCCATAAGAATAGCATCTATTTTTTGATCGACGACAATCTCCTCTAATTCCTGAAAAAATTGTTCATGTTCCTGAAGTCGGTCTCTCCCTTCGAGAGTGCGTCCCAAGTGCCAATCTGCCGTATGCAATAATCGCATTCTATTCTCCCCCTTTCATGGTTAACACGTGTGCTCCATCAAAAAAGAAAAGGTGTGCTTCATCGATGGTCTCTTTCCATATGGATTCCAACGCCTGTAAATACAATGACAACTGAACACTGTATCTTTCCTTGAGAACTTCCTTCCCTTCTTCAAAACCTCCAGGAAATCTCCCTTCAATTTTATCTGTTTTATAATCCAGGAGTACAAGCTTTCCATCTGCATCTTCATACACACAGTCAATTACCCCTTGGATAATCACCGTGTTCTCTTCGTCTCCATTCCAAGATGAATAGGCTTGTGAGGCGGAGATTCCTAAACTAAACGGTATCTCCCGTTCGATTTTTTTAGCAGTGAGCATTCTCTTTCCGATATTAGTGGTAAAAAAACGGGCAATCTTTTCCACATCTACCACTTCTCCCTGTTCCTTTGTCAGAAGTTCCTTTTCCACCATCAACTTCACTTGCTTCTCAATAATTTCTTCTGTTGGCTGTTCCGTTAATGGAAGATGCTGCATCACTGCATGCATGACAGTCCCCATTTCTGTTGCACTTAAAGATTTTTCCTGTAAAAATTTTGGTCTGTCCGCATACTTGGATTGAAATCCTGATATAAATTGTTTTTCACTATATTCATCATGAAGTTCCTGCTTTAATTCACTGACCGTCTGTTTGGATCGATGTATTGTTGAATTAGTATAGGAATACTTCCACTCTAGACGACCCTTCACCATTTCTCCATTATCTGACCCGAATGGGATCGGCTTTAAGTGGTAAATAGCCGATTCAATGGACGTCTCTTCCTTTTCTTCATCAACCTTGGACGATTGGAGTGATTCCTGATCAACCACTGTTACCTTCCATTTTGATGGGTCCATTCGTACATCATCACATTTAGACTGGACAGATTCTTCTCCCTCAGTAAAAAGATCTCGGGATGAGTGATGCCTGCTTACGGCCGGTCCAACCCAATCCAAATAACTTAATCCCTTTTGTCGATCAATAGCAGGTAAAAGCCATTCTGTATGGGATAAAAACCCGTTCCATTTCTCCACCGTTTTTTCTGCCTCATTAACAGACCCCACAAGATATAGTTTTTCCTTAGCACGGGTGAGCGCCACATATAGAACCCGCATTTCTTCTGCTAATGTTTCCATATGCATCCGTTTTTTAATCGCAAGCTGAGGTAATGTTGGGTAGGCAACTCTCAATTTTGGATCAATATATTTAGAGCCAAATCCAAGATCCTTATGAAGTAAATAAGAGCCGTGTAAATCCTGTATATTGAACCTTTTGTTCATTCCTGCAACAAATACAACAGGAAATTCAAGTCCTTTACTTTTGTGGATCGTCATGATTCGCACAACATCCTCCTGCTCTCCAAGTGCTCTGGCAGTTCCTAAATCATCCCCCCGTTCCTGCATCCGTTCGATAAATCTAAGAAATCGGAACAACCCCCTAAAGGATGTTTCCTCATAAGAACGGGCGCGGTCATATAAAGCTCTTAAATTGGCTTGACGCTGTTTTCCCCCTGGCATTCCACCAACATAATCAAAATAACCTGTTTCCCTATATAAATCCCAAATCAGTTCTGAAAGGGAGCCATTCCTAGCTTTAGTTCGCCAATGATCCATTTTATGAAGAAAATCAGTTCCCATCTCCCGTAATTCCTTGTCTGGTGATTCCGACGCTGTCTTCTTCAGTGCCTCAAAATACGTACCATATTTATCCATAATTCGGATATGAGCAAGCTGTTGTTCATCTAATCCATAAATAGGAGAACGGAGAACAGAAGCCAGCGGTATATCCTGATATGGATTGTCAATTACCTTTAACAGAGACATCATCACTTGAACTTCCACAGCCTCAAAATAACCGCTGGAAAGCTCTGCGTAAACCGGAATTCCTTCTTTTTTACATTCATCCATCATGGTTGCAGCCCAAGGCATGGAACGCATTAAAATTACAATATCCCGATATGTTATTGGTCTTGTGGTATTCCGTTGTTTATCGAATACGGGATACCCATTTTTAACTAGTTTTTTAATCTGGCTAATCATGTACCTCGTTTCCATCTGGGACGTTTCCAAATCTTCTTCTAGTACTATTTGCTCATCAGTGGAATCCTGAACCGTCAATGGAATACCTTTATTAATCACTGCCAGTTCCGTCTCCAATCCATCCTGAACCGGATAGTCTTCATTTCCTAAACGCAATTCCGCATCAGTGTCATAATCAATCTCCCCCACTGTTGCGTCCATTATCTGCCGAAAAATAAAATTCGTTGCATCGAGAACCTCGCTTCTGCTTCGGAAGTTTTTGGCCAAATCAATTCGCCAGCCAGGTCCATCCCCTTGTTTTTGAAATGTCGCATACTTTGTTAAAAACAACGATGGCTCTGCCAACCGGAAGCGATAGATGCTTTGTTTTACATCTCCTACCATAAAACGGTTATCCTCTTTTGCAAGAAGACTAAGTATCATTTCCTGAACTAAATTTGTATCCTGATACTCATCTGTAAGCACTTCTGTGAAGTGTTCTTTAAACTCGTTTGCAGCATTCGAAGGAACCCATTCCCCGGTCCCTTTCTTCTTTTTCCAAAGAATGGATAGACATAAATGCTCTAAGTCATTAAAGTCCAGAACAGCTTTTTCCCGTTTATTATCCATGTATCTTCCGGTAAAGTCCTTCACTAACTGAACGATCACCGAGACGGAAGGTGCCATTTCCTTTACATCCTGCAGCATGGTTTCCGGATCCCTCAAGAATAACTCTTTTCTAATTCCTTCCACCAGTTTTTTTGCCTGTTCCCTTAACCCTTTCGTCCTTTCCTTTAAGGTTTCATCCACATCTTCCTTTTTAGAGATTGATTTTAAACGTCCGAATCCTTCCTGCTGAAAATAAATGTATAGTTCTTTCCACGTTCTTGCGGTAGTCAGCCTATTTACATACTCCAGATCAACGTCAAAATTCTCACTATATTTTGCGGGTCCCCCTGACTCTTTTGTTAACGCCATCCCCTTTTCCAGCCAAGACTTCGCCCCTTCGAGCTGAATTCTCACATCTTTAATCAAATCCCTAGTCCACGGAAGTTCTTCGAGCTCGTTTACATGATCCACCTCATACGTTGCGACCAACTGATCCAACCATGCAGAAGGATCCGGATGAGACCGGGAAAAATCAAATAACTTTCTTATCAAGTGACGGAGTGGTTCATCTGTTCTGTCACCACTATACTTATCTACCACTTCAAAGAAAGCATCATTCTTTTCTTTGCCATACTCCTCTTCGAATAAGTCATCAAGTATTTCTTCCCGAATTAATTCCCCCTCCGTATCATCTAAAATACGAAACTTTGGATCCACTTCCACTTCATAATAAAATTGACGAACAACCTTCATACAAAAGGAGTGGAGGGTTGAAATATTAGCCCGCTGGAGGATGGATAGTTGCCGGCGTAAATGGAGGGATGTTGGATTTTTTTTCAATTCTTTTTCTATCGCTTCCCCAATCCGGTTTCTCATCTCCGCTGCAGCAGCATTGGTAAACGTAACAATGAGAAGCCGATCCACATCAACCCCTCTGGCGGGATCTACTATTTTCCGGATAATCCGTTCTACTAAAACAGCTGTTTTTCCACTTCCAGCAGCTGCTGCAACGAGAATATTATTACCTGATGCATCGATAGCTTTCCATTGATCGTCTGTCCATGTTGCCCCTTCCGGTTTAGCATTAATCCTCATCTTTTTCTCCCCCTCCCTCTCGAATTTTCATTAAGATTTCATCTTTATTTAAATTAGCTAATTTTCTATATTCATTGGATTCCGATGGGTCGAATTGACATACTGACTTATAGGAACAAAAAGTACAAGGGATCTTTTGTTTATTTTTCACTGGAGCTATCTCAATATTTCCATTTGTTATGGAAGTTGCAATCTGTTCCACTTTATTTCTCAAAAATTTTCGCAATGCTTCATAATCCCCATCAGAAATGACAGAAGAATCGGAATAAAATGTCCCATCCTTTTTTAATGCAGCAGGTATGATTGATGATCTGCCTCCGTCATCAAGGTTCACATCCATTAAACGAACGATTTCAGGATCCTTTGCTACTAAACCTTTCATCTTATACTGTTTAAACAATTCTTCTTCAATTTGATCAATCGTTAACGTTTCCTTTGCCTGAATTATTGGGTTATGAACATGGAAGTATAGTACTCCTGCAGGGGAGGCCTTTGTTCCTAACCAATTTTCAGAGAAAGTAATGACCACATCTAAATAGATTAGCATCTGTAAAGCCAATCCATAATAGACATCAAGTAATTGGACATCTTTTTTGCTAGATTTATAGTCGATAACTCGTAAAAGTAAGCCACCATTACTATTGAACTGATCCACCCGGTCAATTCGGCCCACTAACTCCATCGTGCAGCCATTTGGAAGTTGAAAAGTTAAAGGAGGCATATCCTGATCTGGCCCAAATCCCACTTCTAGTCCAATGGGGGAAAAACCAGTTGCTTTCGATTGATCGGCCAAAACAGAAGATGCCCTCGCAACCACTTCCTCCAATTTTTCTTTTATATAATGATAGCGATTGGAGCTTAACAATATTTCCCGTTGTATTTTTGGAGCAAGCTCATCGATAACTTGCTTCGCTAAGCTCTTGCACTCTGATTTAGATAGGGCAGAAAAATCCTTTCCGTTTCTCCGTAACCGATCCGCCATTTCCTTTAAAGCGGCGTGAAAGAGTGTGCCTATATCAGGTGCTTCCAATTTGTACGTTTCCCGTTCCTTGAGCTTTAATCCATAATTGGCAAATTGAGAAAAAGGACATGATTGATACTGTTCCATTCTAGAAACACTCGTCTGAATATGTGTTCCATAAAGATCAGAACTGATCTCCATTGGCAGCATCTCTGCTTTATTTTCGTAAAAAAGGCTCTTCAACATGGTTTTTGCTTGAAAACGCCATTCCGTAGAATTAGCATACCAATTGTATACATCCCACCAAAACTCGCCGATTGGATATCCCTTTTTCCAAGCCTGCAATTGGGAAGTTAATGAAGACAATGTTTTTCCTGGTGTATTAACAAAGGCTAGTTGCTCCTCCAAAGGCATTTCAGAAGGATCATGGAGCCAAAAATTTTCTTCCAATTTAGGAAACAAATCCTTTACCCTTTTTAATAGAATAGAAGGTTGCATGCTTTTCCCTTCTTCATCCGCAAGGGGGTAAGTGAGGTAAAGCCGTTCAGATGCAGTAGTCATTGCCAGATAAATGATATAATTTTCATTTAATAGTTGCCTCGTGCTTCCTGGGGCTAGGGAAAATCCATTTTGCTGTAACCTTTCCCTTTCCTCTTCACTTACGATACCTCCATCATCCGGTTTCGCAGGAATGACCCCTTCGTTCACACCTAAAAGAAATGCGCATTTTATTTGAGCGAGGCGAGACCGTTCCATATCTGCTACAATAACCTGATCGAGGGCGGGAGGAATAATGGCAAATTTCATACTTTCTATTCCTGCATCCAACATCTTTCGGAACAGATCAAATGATAACTTCTCTTCCCCTGCCATCTCTACCATTTGATCCAGCAATTCTAATACTGCGGACCACACTTGCTCGTGTTCACGGGATCTGCGAAGTTCTCCCATCCCATGGGAATCGGCCCCCATTTTTTCCAATTTTTTCGGTACATCGCAATCTTCTAAATACATATAAAGGATTTCACAGTATTCCCGGATTGTTTTTGCACGCTTCATCTTTCGTTCCAACTGAATAAGGGGTCTTGTTAACTGAGACCTTAATGTATTTAGTTCCCGTTCAAACCGTTCCTCCCCTTCTGTCCGCTCCCGTTCCCCATCAGCAGAAGTTCGCACTCTTCTATACGTCCACGGTTCTTTTTGATACCATCTTGCTCCTTGAATTCCATAAGATAAGACATAGTTTTCCAGTTGATCTACACGCTCTCTCATCTTGCTGACCTCTCCGTCAGCAGGAAAGAGAAGGTCTGTTTTAAAGCATCGAAAAACTGCTTCGTACCTCCAATGCCCGTGAATCACTTCTAATGAAGACCGGATAAATTCAATGACAGGATGATTTAACATGGAGCGTTTTTCATCCATGAACAATGGAATAGCATAATCTTCAAAAACCGTTTCCAGTAAATCCACATAATCTCCCATATTCCTTAGCAAGATGGCTATATCCTGATAACGATAGGATTTATCCCGGACAAGATGAAGAATTTCCCGTGCCACTCCCTCCACTTCACTGCGTCGGTTAACGGCACCAATCATTTGAATCTCTTCCCCATTATCAAAAGGAAGCGACGGTCTTGTGTCATAATACTGTTCTAAGTGTGCTAATTCAGGTGATTTAAACCGATGTGGCATCGAAAACAGAATTGTCTCCCTTTCTTCCACCTTTTTTTCACGAGCAATGGTTCTTAACTCCTGAAATGTCCTTGCTGTTTCAAAGTAAAGATCCAGTTCGTTTAATTGCTCCCCATCTTGTATATCACGATCGACAGTCAGTGCAAAAGTGGTTTCTTCCGTTTGTACCATCAACTCCCCAATGACCTGCAGTTCAAGTGGGGTAAAACTATGAAAACCGTCCACGTATACTTCTGCCCGTTTCAGATAAGAAGACTTAGAAATTTGTTCGGCAAGAAGGGCCAAATAATCTTCTGATCCAAGATAGTGATTTCCTAACTCCTGTTCCAATTCCTGAAAAACTATCTCCATATCATGGAGTTTCCCCTGGAGAACCATTTCCTGAGGATTCTTATTATCTTTCTTGACTAACTGTTCATAATAATCGTTAATCGCTTCTATGGAAACATTATATCGCTTCCACTCTGTCATGACCTGTTCTAATTGATCAATGAACCCACTCGTATCAGTTGCCTTTCCAAAAACAGAAAAATCCCCTTTTCTCCTTTCCACAATTTTTCGGAGAAGCATGTGAATTCCTGTTCGTTGGAGATGGTATCTTGAAATTCCTCCCGTTTCCTGCAGTATTCTAAGAGCTAACCGTGAGAAACTTAATACTTGTACTCTAGACATTCCCCCATGGGATTCCTTTACGAGTGTCACTTCCGATTGAAACGTCATTTGATCAGGGACAAGATAAATAATTGGATTTCCCATTGGATCTGCAAGCATACTTTCCTTTATTTGATTTAGAATGGATGTTGATTTCCCAGTACCTGTTCGTCCTATAAAATATGAAACTGCCATTTTGTCACCTCAGAACAATCCTTAAAATTATAGCTTTCTATTCATTATTGTACTTGAAACGGGAAGTATTATAAATCTTTACTATCCCTTTCATCCAATAATCCAATTCCTCTTATGGATTTCCTTTCCTTCTTACTCTCATAATAAAAAACTCCGAAATTTCATTTTCGAGAAGAAAAGCGCAATCGCATAGGAACACGAGCGTAGGACGGTGGAGCGAGACAATGCCCGAAGGTGCAAAAATTTATAAATTACCTTTTGAAAAAGAGGATTTTAAGCTAATTAACTAGAATACTATTCTTTATTTTGAGGATTTGTTAATGTTTATGTCGATTTTTACCATATCCCTCCCTTTCTAGGGGGTGAAAATCAACAATTGCTTTAACAAAACCTATTTTGAAAAAGGTGGTGGACATGATGAAAAAGGAAGCAGCGAAGTATTTTACAAATGACGTTTTACATATGGGTGCAGATGCCTTTAATATGGAGATATCATCGTTAAAGGAATTGGCTGGATTTGAAAATTATATTTATGGCGGTTTTATTAACAGTGGGGAATATGTCTTACGGTTTTGCCACTCTTCCCATCGAAATATCAAACAAATACAAGGGGAGATGGATTGGCTATCTTTTTTAAAAACGAACGGAGCCCATGTATGTGGGCCGATTTTGTCAAATAATAGATCATTTGTGGAAAAAATTATTGCCGGTGATACTTGTTTTTATGTCAGCGCCTTTGAAAAAGCACAGGGCACCCAAATAAATATTAGCGAGAACCGGACTAATCATGAATTATTTTTCCAATGGGGAAAAGCTACAGGGCAGTTACATTCCTTGACTAAAAAATATACCCCTTCACCAGGAATTCCCCCAAGGGAAGATTATATGGTCATGTCTAGTGAAGTATTTACTAACTATCTGCCAGACGATACTATCGTACAGGAAAAAGTCGCTATCCTATTTGAAGAAATTAATTCCTTACCTAAAACTGAGGATACGTACTTGCTGACACATACTGATCTTCATTCAGGAAACTTTTTTTATGATGGGGAACGCCTCTGGATTTTTGACTTTGATGATTGTGCGTATCACTACATTATTCATGACTTGGCCATGCCGCTGTACTATTGCTTATGGCAATTTAACGGATCACCATCAGAATTGCAAGTATTTGGAGAAGCATTTTTCGCTTCCTACTTAAAGGGCTACCTTACGGAGAGTGAAATGCCATTAGAGGTATTACATAAACTCCCACTCTTTCTAAAACTCCGGGATTGTGATTTATTCGCCATCCTTCATCATGAATGGGGAGGAAAGGAACTTACGGAAAAGCAGAAGTCGCTTTTATCTTCCATCCGTCAACGTATTGTGGAAGAACAGCCAGTCATTCAATTATCATACGAAAAATTATTGGCAGAAGTAAAAAAACTTAAATTAGAATAAAGAAAAAGAGGGAATGATATATGTCTGTTGAATCTTCACAATCGGTAAAATGGGGTATCCTCTCCGGTGCCAGTGCTTATCTGTTATGGGGAACTTTGCCAATCTACTGGAAATGGCTTGAGCACATCCCGCCGGAAGAAGTATTAGCCCACCGGATTATTTGGTCTTTTATTCTGTTACTTGCAGTGCTTTTCCTCCTTGGAAAATCACCTTCCTTTATAAAAGAATGTCAAAGTATCATCCAACAACCGAAGGCAATGCTAGGAATCTTTCTCGCAGCAATATTTATTACGGCAAATTGGTTTACTTATATCTGGGCAGTAACAAACAATCATATTTTAGAAGCTAGTTTGGGATATTATATTAATCCGTTAGTCAGTGTCTTAATGGGTGTATTTTTTCTAAAAGAACAATTATCTAAAATGCAATGGTTATCCGTTGGCCTTGCAGGAACTGCTGTTTTATTATTGACTGTTTCTTTTGGCTCATTTCCTTCTGTTGCAATCGTGCTTGCTTTTAGCTTTGCCATTTACGGTCTCTTGAAAAAAATTGTCCGAGTGGGGGCACTAACTGGTTTGGCCATCGAAACACTTATTGTAGCACCATTTGCCATCGGATATTTAATCATCCAACACAGTATGTCCCTTTCCATGTTTTATTTCAGTGACCAAAGGACATTTTGGCTTCTCATAGGTGCAGGAGCAGCCACTGCAACACCTCTTCTTCTTTTTGGTGCTGGGGCCAAACGTATACCGTTATCATTAATGGGATTTCTTCAATATATTGCACCAACAATCATGCTGTTTCTTGGTATATTTCTATATAGAGAGACATTCTCAAGCATCCACTTCGTAGCATTTACCATTATCTGGGTAGCTTTACTTTTGTTTACCATCAGCAGATATCAAATATCAAAAAAATTAAAACGACAAGCCCTTGAAATCGCTTCAAAAAACACTGCTATTAAAGCAGAAGTATAACAAGATCCATTTACGATGGATAGTTTTAAGAAAGGAGGATAAAAAATGAATAAAGATGCGATCGTTTTTACCCTCCTTCTCTCCGGGGGACTTGTGGTGCTGTTTTATAATTTCACAGACATTCATGAGTATCCTTACTTTACTGTTTCCACATTCTTCCTGATGATGAGTATCGGCTTATTTTTCATATTTTTACCAAGTATCACAAAGGAATGGGTTATCCCCATAGTGGCCGTTAACTTTGTAACTGTTGTTGCTATACCTATTCTAGAAGGATTCAATTGGCTAGGGTTCAGTCTTCTTTATCTCGTTCTCCTCTCTTTTATACCTATCAGTTATAACTTGTATAAAAAATGAGGCTAGAACACACATGTGTGTTAATCAATGAGAAAACCGAATGAAATGATAGTTGATACTGTCATTAGCTCCTATACTTCGCTATGATTGTGTAACGTTTTTAGTTTATCCGAGCCTTATTTTAATATCTTTCGTCGGGAAAGAGGTCAATCGATATATTTTTATCTGCCATTTTCTTCTGAATGAATAGCGGTACGAAGAAAGCAAGGATAAACATTCCACATGTCAGAACTATCATTTCCCAACTCAAATCTAGAAAAGTTGCTCCAAGGAAATTAAATGCTAGTGTACCAGGGATGATCCCTACCATCGTCGCAGCTATATATTTATGAAAAGTAATCTTAGATAACGCAGAAAGGTAAGTTACAAAATCAAAATTAACAACGGGGATAAGTCTAAGTGCCAATACATAGATAAATCCTTTCTCTTCTACTTTTTCCTGCAACTTTTTCCCCTTCCCTTTCCAATTTCTCTGAACGAACCGTTTCCCTAGTTTTCTTGCCACTAAAAAAGAGATTGTGGCACCGGATAGGGAACCGATATAAGTAACAATAGGACCAGCAATTGGTCCAAAGGAAAGGCCTCCTGCTATCGCTAAGATAGAAGCTGGAAAAAGCATAAATGGTCTGACAGAAAACATGAGAATAAAGACAAGTGGTGACCACCAACCAAATGAGATAACGAGAGCGTGGATATCTTCCGGATGAAGATCAAGAGTCCCATTTATAACATAGATGAAAACCACTAGCACTATAAATACAAATAATTTAAGTAAAAATTTCTTTGACATACTAGGAGACTCCTCCATCACATTTAGAGGCCACTGAAAAAGTATCTTACAACTATTTCAGTTCCTTTATTTGTATGGCAATGGCTTCGCTCGTCGCTCGCCTGATAGGAGAAAACCGCTCCTATCAGGCTTTTTAAAGATTGCGACGGCTATGCTTTTTGCTTCGAGAGACTGAAAAAGTGGAAAAGCACCACTTTTTCAGTGCCTCCATATTTACTCGCTATTACATGTATAGCCTAACATGGTTTATATTAAGCACGAAAATTTTAAAAAAGAAGTAACTATGGTCACAAACTTTTATTTGTAAAATATATCATGGTGACTGTTGAAAATAGCGTTTAATTGATTCTGCACAAAGCTGAAATGTAATGATAGCAAAGGTGATCGCTAATACCGGAGATAGCGGAATCCAAAAATCCTCCCTGATAAATTGTCTCGTATCGGCAAGTAAGGTTGGCCAAGTTCCAAACCGATTTTGAATGGTCAATGGTCCTGCCTCCATCGTAAACCACTGTTGGGAAATGAACATGGATAAAAAGCCCATTTGTCCGAGAAGAATCATCACTCTCGATAATTCTAATACAAATAACACTCCTAATGATGGTCCAAAATGCCTCAAATCATATTTTATAAAGCGATAAGGAAATCGTGAGCCTGTCATTTTAGATGCTTCATAAAACGACTTTTTGTATAGGCTATTCAGTTCATCACTAAATAAATAGGATAATCTCCCAACTTCAAGGAGGACAATAAAAAGGACGACCCAAATGGTCCGGTTGGAAGATGCTTCAATGAATGGTAAATTCATAAATAAAATAATAAAGAGTAGTACCGGAAGCCCCGATAAATAATGATGCAATTTCTCCATCATCCAATACGTGAATCCAGATTTATTTTTCGTTAAATAGCCTAGCGGCAGGGAAAAAATAAAGCGGAGAAACACAATTAGGAATACGATACCGATTGTATTTTGTCCAAACTGGACTAACTGCTGAAGCAAGTCCCTTCCTGATTCATCTGTGCCAAACCAATATTCGGATGATGGGGGAAATGGAGGGAATAACATTTCACCATCATCTGTTAAAATATAAACAACTTCTTCCACTTCCCCTGTAAATAAAGGAGTATAAGGTAATACGAAACAAACAACGGCTAATATGAGGAGACAACTGAATGACATGATATAAATGAAACGGTTCATATTATCCCACCTTCCTTCTGAAATAATTTGTTAAATATGCCTGGATGACGTGGGTAATATAAATAACAAGAAGAAAACAGGAAAACATCCATACGATCACTTCTGGTTCAAACACTTGGTCAGATACCATGGAACGGTAACTTCCCATAATAGTGGCACCATGAAATCCGAGGGCCTGATAAGCTCGCATCGCGGCTCCCCTTAAAAAGAATAAGTATTCAAGAATTAGTAGATTACCAATGATCATGAGCATCAGCGTGTGTAAATGGGAAGAAACTTTTTGAGCTATGTTAGACCATTGGTGTTTCCATAAAATTAAAGAAGAAGGGAGACCTTTACTTTCTGCAGTCTGGACATACCGTTTTGACGATTCATCCAACAGGGAAGGAGTAATGATCATTGCAAGATATGTACTTGGCAATAAAGATATCAATCCTATCGCGAACAGATAGCTATACCATTCATCATAACCATATACTGCAAAAGTTGGAAAACCAATCCGAAATAGCTGGAATAGCGTTATTTGAACAATGATATACAAAAAGAAATCCGGAATAGCTTGAATGATCCAAGTAAATCCTTTTAATAATTTTCCACTTACTTTATGATGATATTTGAATTGTAACGTTCCTAACATTACTGCAAATAATAGAGAAAAGAAAAAGGAACCTATAATAACAGGAAAACTCCTGGAAAAGAAGTATAAAATGACATCGTCTTTTACTGGATTATTGTATATATTCGTCCCCATACTTCCATTTAACAAATTTTGAAAAAATTGCTGCATTCTTTCCTTATGTAAACTCCAATCATATATATAATTCCTTTCCACATGATAGTCGTAGGCTGTAAATTCTAGTCCTCTCGGTAAAAAAACGAGAAAAATAATAGTCAATAACAATAGTAAATAAATAAAAATAATAATACTTTGATTTGCTAGTTTCTTCATAGAATCCCCTTCCTGAAAGATATTTTCCAGAATTGATTAGAAAAATGTTGTAAAGTTACTAATTTTCCTATTATTCTTAGTTTAATAGAATAATACCATAACAGAAAAGGGGGGTGTTTCCTTGATATACTTTTTCACGGGTTTTCCCGGATTTATCGCTAGAGAATTAATCAAGGAACTAATCAAAGGTGATTTACCAATAAAGCACATTTACTTACTAATTCTGCCGAATATGAAAGAAAAAGCTGTTGAAGAATTACACTCCATCTCTACGGAAGTTTCTTTTCCCATTGATAAATTCTCCACAATAACGGGGGATATTACGAAACCTAATCTTGGGATTCCACGTGAATTAACGTCTACTTTAATGGAATCTGTCCATTATGTGTTTCACCTTGCCGCTGTTTATGATCTAGCTGTTGATAAGGAAACCGCGGAGCTGATTAATGTGAACGGTACGAAGAACGTGAATGACTTTGTCCGACAGCTAGATCAATTAACACGTTATGTTTATTTTAGTACAGCCTATGTTTCCGGAGAACGGAAAGGACGTATTTATGAAGCAGAACTGAAAATGAATCAAACATTTAAAAACCATTATGAACGGACAAAATATGAGGCAGAAGTATTGGTTAAACAACAATCCTCACAGGTTCCAACCACTATTATTCGACCGGGTATCGTCCGGGGGCATTCTGAAACTGGAGAAACCATCAAGTTTGACGGTCCATATTTTATACTTCACCTCCTGGATCGATTCCGCCATTCTCCATTTATTCCCTATATTGGAAAAGGAGAGGTGGAAGGAAATTTTGTCCCGGTTGATTATGTCATCAAAGCATCTATCTATTTAAGTCATTTTCCGTCTGGTGCTGGAAAAACTTATCACCTCACTGACCCAGCTCCCTTTAAGATGGTTGAAATTTATAAGATGCTTGCCTACGAATACCTCGGTAAGGTTCCAAAAGGGAGAATTCCATTAACATTGGCGGATGCATCACTTCGTTTCCCTCCATTGCGGAAATGGTTACAGGTAGAGAGGGAAGCATTGCCATATTTTAACTGCGATTCTTCTTACGATTGCAAAGTGGCCCGTAAGGATCTTATGCAAAGCCAGATTCATTGCCCTGGTTTTGATAAAACATTGTCCACGATGGTACAGTTTTATAGAGAAAACAAAAATGATGATGATAAATACATAAAGATACAATAACAGGAGGTATTTACTATGAATTTTAAAAAAATCCATGAAGCAGTTACCTTTGCTACCAAGGTCCACGAAGGTCAGACAAGAAAATCAACACCGATTCCATATGTCACTCATCCAATTACAGCAGCAATCTATATTCAACCGAGCTTAGATAGGGCAGGCTTTACGGAAGGGGAGCAAGAGGATATTATTATTTCCACCATACTCCATGATGTATGGGAAGATACTGATACAACTCTTGAAGAACTTAGAGATAAATTCGGAAAGGAAGTCATGGAATTAGTTAAAGGGGCATCGGAAGCGGATAAGACCAAAACATGGCACGAACGCAAGACAGCAACGATTGAAAAAGTGCCGGAAGCATCATTAGCTTTAAAGTATGTTATCTTAGCAGACAAACTTCATAATTTAGTGTCCATGCTCGAAGCAAAGGAACAGGTTGGCGACAAAATCTGGGAATCATTTAAAGGAAGAAGAGATTTGCAGGAGTGGTATTACACAAGTATGTATGAGGCTCTAATTGATGGGATGAACCCGATACCTGACTTATTTCAGGAGATGAAAAAACACATCGATGAGATATTTAAAAGATAAGACCTGTGTAGTTAGTTCATTTTCTGGGAAATCCACTCCCATAGCGTCGGCCGAATATCTACGTTAAGGAGCGAAAATTCCGAATTTTCGTCTCTTTTTATTAGCTGCTCTTAATTTACACAGTGGCCTAGCCTATGACATACGCTGATTATTGATTTCCATCATTCTTTTCACAAAGGAGATAAGAACAATGGATCTATCAATAGCGCACTGGCTATATTTGGCTGGAATATGCTTAATAATAGTTACGATGATATTTAGACAGAATGTTGTTGTTCCAGCTTTAATCATGAGTTTTGTCGTCGCATGGGCATACAGCAATTCCATATTGGATGGGATTCATTCAATATTTAATGCAAGTTTAACCGCTGCAACTGAGCTTTTTGACATCTTTCTGATCATTGCCATTATGACGGCCCTTCTGCGCTCCATCAAATCAATTGGTGCCGATCAACAAATGGTGATGCCATTCCAAAAAGTAATGAAAAACGGTCATCTATCCTTTTGGATTCTGGTTGTAGTCACCTACTTCCTATCCCTATTTTTCTGGCCAGCACCATCAGTGCCTCTCATTGGAGCACTTTTAATACCAGTTGCTATTAAAGCTGGACTTTCTCCAATAGGAGCTGCCATTGCCATTTCCCTTGCAGGTCACGGAATGGCACTATCATCTGACTTTATCTTGAAGGTGGCACCTGGCTTAACCGCTTCAAGCAGCAGTTTAGATGCTAATGTTATAGGAGAACAAACTTTAATATTATCACTTATTGCCGGAAGTGTTTCATTAACCTTCGCTTATTTTCTGATTCGTAAATCGATAAAGAAACCAACTGAAAAGAACTTAACGGACTGGGAAAACAGTGGTGATGTGGATATGAAGATTAGTGGCGAGAACCTCGAAGTCAAAGAAGGAAGATTCAGTACACTTTTTTCTTTTCTCGTCCCATCTGTTTTTTTAGTCATTGTGACCTATGTTGTTGTTGCTACGTTTTCAGATTTTATTCCGTCCATTGAGGATGGTGCAGGGGCATCCTTAGTAGGAGGCACTGCCATTATCCTCATTCTGATGATATCTACCTTCCGGAATTACAGTAAAACTCTTCAGGAAGTCAGTGACCATATAGTGAATGGATTTGTATTTGCTTTCAAAGTCATGGGCCTAGTTATACCAGTAGCTGGATTTTTCTTCATTGGTAGTGGAGAATTATCAGCCCAAGTATTTAGAACAGACCCGGACAATGCACCATCCTTTTTATTTGATCTTGTGGAAGCTAGTCAGGCTGCCATTCCGGAAAATGCCTTTATCACTGCATTCGGTATTCTTATCTTAGGGATGATTTCCGGATTTGACGGTTCCGGATTTTCTGCCTTACCACTCATCGGGTCCCTTTCAGAGGCATTGGCGGCATCAATAGGAATGGATCCGGCAACACTTGCATCCATCGGTCAAATTGGCGCCATATGGGTCGGAGGAGGTACTCTCGTCGCCTGGTCACCGATCATCGCTATTGCTGGGTTTGCGAAAATATCTGTCCTTGAACTTGTCCGTAAAAGTTTCCTCCCAGTAATCACAGGCTTGATTGTTGCAACTGTTTTTGCATTGTTGTTCTTTTAATAGTAATACAACTAAGTGCTAATAAATCTAATCTTCTTCCTTAGAAAGACAAATAAAACATACTAACATTAGTAGTGCAGACCCTGGCCAGGGTTTGTGCTACTATTTTTTTATAGTAGAAGTGAAGTAAGGCCGACCAGCCTCTAGGACCATTTAAGAGTCCGTATTATAAACCGGCCGACTTCACACCCTTATTTGAATCAGTTTAGTATGTTGGGTCCTTAAGAGATCGAGTAAAAGAAAGTGGAATCGATAAGGCAATGTGAAGGCTTCTATGAATGGTAAGAGAAGGAGAAATGAACATGAAACATGTTCTAGCATTCGATGTTAGTATGGGGAAAAGTACAATGGTTATCTATAATCACTATAATAAATGTGAATATGAAGGCGAAATTACACATAATAAATCGTCCTTTAAAGCCTTGAATGAAAGGATTTGTGAAATCATTAAACGGGATGGTCAAGCACCTGAAATTGTATTTGAAGCATCAGGAGTGTATTCGAGACCATTAGAACAGTTTTTTCAAGCAGAAGGCTACACCTATCATAGAGTTAGCCCGTTAGAAGCGAATCTACAAACGGCTTCGATGCGTCGTCATAAGACAGATATAAGTGATGCTCATGGGCTTGCTAAATCTCATTTTCGAACAGAACGTTCTACGACATACCAGGAAGAAAACTACTATAAACAAATGCGCGCACTAACACGTTATTACGATGAACTAGATAGTGAAATTATAAGTCTATACAGTAGATTGCACGCTATTTTACAGCTTAGTTTTCCTGAATTAGAGCGTCTTTTTTCAAAACGTTCTGCTCTCTTTTTGAACGTCACTCAGCTTTTCCCACACCCAGATGAAGTATTGGCATGTTCTAAAACTGTAATACGAAATAAAATAAAAGGGAATACAAAAAAGAACATATCCCTTAAACGTGCAGAAGAAAAAGCAATAGAATTACTTCACGCAGCACAAGATTCCTATCCAGCAATATCAAAAGATGATGTTCGTTGTGACCAAATTCGGGATTATGCTATACGTATCACAGATCTTAAAGCGAAAAAAGACATGCTTATAAAACAGATGGTTGAACTTTCAAAAGATCGTATTGAGTATCAGGTATTACTTTCTTTTCCAGGGATTGGAGAGGTGACTGCTGTAAGACTAATTGGAGAACTAGGGGATCTACAACGCTTCCAGAACCATAAACAATTGAATGCATATGTTGGAATTGATATCATGCGTTATCAATCTGGTAATACATTTTATAAAGATAAAATAAATAAACGAGGAAATAACAAATTACGAAAACTATTGTACTACATGGTTCAATCGATGATTAAACTTCGTAAGAAGTCCAACAATCATATTGTAGAGTATTATGACAAATTAAAAACGCAACCTCAAGGCAAACCCCATAAAGTTGCGTCAATTGCATGTGTGAATAAGTTCTTGAAAGTGGCCTTTCATCTAATCACACACAACATCACCTATGATTACAATACAGCATCCATCTGTTCGTAATCAGTTATTTACACTATAACATAGATGACCTTTCGAAAAAACATAACTCGTCAGGTCTATTTGTCATTTCCAAAATGTTTTTTTGGGTGGGAGTGGTACCCCTCCCACCCAAAAAATAGTTATTAATTAATAAAAACACTTGACTGTAGGTAAGAAA
>NZ_JAHQCS010000076.1 GCF_019042215.1 Evansella tamaricis
TCCTATCAGGCGAGCGGCGAGCGCAGCCATTGCCATACAAATAAAAGGAACTGAAAAAGTGTTTTTAAACTTTTTCAGTTTCTTCCATATTCGCTACGGGGCACTTCGGAAGTGACAACCGAAGCCAAAGAGCGGACTTCTAGTTGTCATTCCTCCACTGCCCTACGCTCGTGACCAAAGGCGCTTGCGCTTTTCTTATCGCATTAGATAATTTAAGTTAATGCGACAAATGTTGGATTCGTTTCGTCATTACCAAATAGTATTGTTCAGGGTATAAAGGGGATATAGGGGATTTTGGATAGAAATAAAAAATGTTAGGAAAGGGGTTTTTTAAAAAATGAAAGGATTACTACTATATTTATCGATGATCATAATTTTATTTGGATGTTCAGCAAGTCTCGAGATGAAAAAATCCTTCGTGGATAAAAGGGCAGATGAGTTTGTTGTCAGCGAGGAGGAAAACAAGGTTGACTTCAATGCATTAACAGACTTTAACTGGGATAAGGCTTACGTGTTTACCCCTTATACCCCTGTTGATCAAATCTCAGAGACACTAGGTGAAGAGTGGAATCATTCCACAGCTATTAGTTATTTAGATACGATTAATTTAATTATCTTTATGGAGGATGGAGAGGTAGTTAAGTACGTCGAACTCTCTCGGTTATATGGTGATTTCTCACAAGATGTGGTTAGGGAAGGGTTTACACCGGATGAGGCAATCGTTACAGTTATCCCAACAAGGTAATATAATAATTCATCCCTTTTTCCGAAAATCAAAGTTCATAGCTTTGTAACGGTTACGAGAAGAAAGGGAGCAGATTAAATGGTAGTATAAATATATTCCTGTTTAAATAACTTACTAATGGTAATAACATCGCAAAATTCGTTTATCTTTTAGAAATGAAACCTAGTAGTAATATCAAATTTCCGTAATTTTCACACAAAAAAATTAGTAAAAAAAAATGGGAAACCTCATTGACAATGATTCTCATTCCCGATATACTCGTAGTTGTGGATGAGGTTGATAATCATTCTCAACCAACTGCAATCATTTAATAAAACACCTCATTTACATAATACAAGAATGCTTAGGGGGATTTACACAATGCACAAGGCACTAAAAATGATTTTATTTGGTTTACTTGCACTTATGCTATTTGTTGCTGCGGGGTGCGGCAATGATTCTGATGATTCACAGGGGGCAGAAGACGATTCAGAACCGGAAACGCAAGAAGATACGGATGGCGATTCTGATGATGAAGATGAAGTAGTGGAACTAGGTGGTCAACTTGTAGTATACTCAGCACGTAATGAAAACTTCGTTCAACCGCTTTTAGATAAGTTTACAGCTGAAACAGGAATTGAAGTATTGCCGCTTCATGGAGCAGATCCGTTACAGATTCAAGAAGAAGCTGGGAATGTCCAGGCGGACGTATTTATCTCCAACGATCTTGGTGCTTTAGGGTACTTAGGTAATCAAGGTTTATTGGCTGGATCTAATCCAGAAGGAATTGAAACAATCCCAGCAGAATTTCGTGCGGATGATAACTCGTATTTTTCAATCTCTGCAAGATCAAGAGGGTTTATCTATAATAAAGATTTAATTACAGAAGAAGAAATGCCGAAGAGTATCGAAGATTTATTTGATGCAAAATGGGCTGACGTTGAGGGCGGTTATGCAATCACTCGTGGCGGTAACGGAGGAATGTTAGGAAACGTTTCTGCACTACGTTATGAGTGGGGTGATGAGCGTACAGAAGAGTGGGTTGCAGCCATTAAAGAAAATGCTGCTGGTATCTATGAAGGACACGGGGATATCCGTCGGGCAGTAGGTGCTGGAAACCACGCGTTTGGACTTGTAAACAACTATTATTTCCATCAACAATTACTAGAACCAGAAGATAACAATGTTGGCTTCATCTATCTTGATCAAGAAGATGGACAAATGGGTGTCATTGCAAACGCTGCAGGTGTTGGTTTAGTAAATGGTGCTCCAAATGCCGACAATGCGTTAGTTTTCCTTGAGTGGGTATTAAAGCCTGAAAATCAAGTTGCTTTTGTAGGGGAATCTTTAGAGTTACTGATCAACTCAGAATACGGTGCGGTTTACCCACCTGAAGTAGAGCCTCATGTGGTTGAATTTACTGACTTAAAGGTTCAAGATATGCCTATTAAGGAGCTTGGAAACTATTTTGAAGGTACAAAAGAACTTATTGAAAGATCTGGATTAGATCTTGAGTTGAGATAAAGATAAATTAATTGAAACACCGGGAGAGGGCAGAATGACTAAGGATAATGGGACGAAGGAAAAGTCACAATTAAATGATCAGGATGCCAAGGTTGGGGGAAAGTTTCCCCCAGCCATTCTCCATTTCTTTCGGAGAAAATGGTTTGATATTTGGAATGGGAATCCACCGGGCTTTGTACTGGTTTCTTTAGGGCTTTTTGTCGCTGCTATTATGTCCATTCCAATTATTTATGTCGTTTGGCGTTCTATGTTTGCAGGAGTAGATAGATGGATGCGTTTACTTGATCAGCGTATTCCACAACTCTTATGGAATACCTTCTCTCTTACTTTTGCGGTGACTGCCTGTGCGTTAGTGATCGGAGTGTCGTTAGCCTGGATCGTAGTCCGAACAGACATTCCAGGACGAAAAATGTGGCAGTGGCTTTTGGCATTACCGTTAGTGATCCCCCCTTATGTGGGAGCAGTCGCTTATATTATTGTCTTTGGTCCTAGTGGATGGGTTCGTAATTTTTGGCGTGATACTCCATGGTTAGAAGGGGTGTTTGGCAATTATCCCATCGATATATATACATTTTGGGGTGTGTTTTTCGTTTTAACGATGTTTACATATCCATATGTGTTTTTGATTGCTAGTGCATCGTTACGTAAAATGAACCGAAACTTTGAAGAAGTGGCGCGGTCACAAGGAATGAATACAGCTCAAGTGTTTTGGAAAGTGAATTTACCATTTTTACGGCCTGCAATTGGTGCTGGAGCCATTTTAATTTCCTTATATGTCTTGTCTGATTTCGGGGCCATTGCCATGCTTCGTTATGTGACATTCACTGCAGCAATTTACTTTCAGCGGGCAAGTTTTGATACAGCATCTGCCTCTGTATTGAGCTTAGTGCTAATTGTGTTGACCGTACTAATTTTATGGATAGAAGCCCGTACCCGACGGAAAAATAAGTATTATCAAACAACAAATTCCTATAAAGCTCCTGACATTCTCCCCCTTGGGAAATGGAAGCCAGTTACGATGCTTTATGTTGGTGTAATATTTGCGTTATCTGTACTATTACCAATTACTGTTCTTGGATATTGGTCGGTTGTGGGGATTGAACGGGGAGCGATTGATGAACGTTTTTTCGGATTCGCATGGAATAGTCTAAAGGTATCCGGATTTGCAGCCTTGTTATGTATGGTATTGGCTTTGCCGATTATTTATCTAAAGTCACGGTATCCTTCGTTTATTTCTGCAGGAATTGATAAGTTAAGTTATGCTGGGTATGCACTTCCAGGCGTAATTGTGGCGTTAGGCTTTGTATTCATATTTAATAATCATTTACCGTTTTTATATAATACTTTTTACATGGTGGCACTTGCTTTCGTTGTTCGCTTCCTGCCACAGGCGATGCAGGCAGGGGAGGCATCCTTGAGTCTAGTATCCCCTAGAATTGATGAAGCGGCACGGAGTTTAGGGTATCCACCATGGAAGGTCATGATCAAAGTAATCATTCCGTCCATATTGCCGGGAGTGCTGGCTGGTGGAGCACTTGTATTTGTCAGTTCCATCAAAGAATTACCGGCAACTCTCATGCTTCGTCCTCCTGGATTTGATACTTTAGCAGTTCGGGTATACTATGAGGCATCTGAAGCACTGTATCATCAAGCTGCCCCGGCAGCATTATTAATCATTTTAGTATCGGTTATTCCCTTACGATATCTTCTGAAAAAATACTGATCGGGTGGTGCCAGGCACCACCCGATTTTTGTCGACTCAAGCTGTATATAAATAATATGCTTCCACAAGGGGATACTAATGAATGCATTCATGACGGGAGGAGGGAAGAAGATGGAGTTTGATTCTCACTTACAACTTGGGGAATTGGCACCGGATTTTTTACTATCATCCACTCAAAAAGAAAAAATTGCCTTATCTGACTATCGTAACAAGAAAAATGTTCTCGTGGCGTTTTATCCCCTTGACTTCACTCCTGGTTGAATTAAGGAGATTACCTCTTGGAAAGAGGACTATAAAAAGTTTCAGCAGTTGGATTCGGAAGTGCTCGCCATCAGTGTGGATCATATCTATGCTCACAATGTTTTTGCGGCGAGCCTAGGAACACTCCCATATCCCCTCTTGTCTGACTGGCATAAGGAAACCGCAAAAAAGTATAATGTCTTTCATGAAAAGAATGAAACAGCGATTCGATCTGTATTTGTGGTTAACAAAGAAGGCCAACTTGCCTTTAGAAATACATCCTTTGATGCGCAAAAGAAAGAGGATTATAATGAAGTCTTCTCAGAGCTCGAAAAACTGAATGAAAGAAAGTGAAAAGCTATAAAAGAAATGAGAAGGTAAAAAAAAGCTGTTCCTAAAGGTTATTTAACGACATTTAGGAACAGCTTTTTGAGGTTCTAATGGGGTACTAATTCCCCTCCCTAAAACCCCAAAACTAGATTAAGTTTAAAGTTTAATATAGCACAACACGAGTTTCTTATTCCTCATGTATAACCCTTAAATCCCCATTCCAAGGACCTGTGAGACGATCGGTTAGCTGCGAAACCGTAATAGTCATTTTTTTGGAAGCCTCCACATAGTCTTTGTCAATAAACATACTTATATATGGTCTGGACCACTCGCCGTCTCTTCCGCTGCCCCGGGATCCAAAGTCCTCCGTACCTGCGTTTAAACCAGTATCATTGACTATACTTACAAGGTTAGGAAGACGCCATGTATCATTCATACTGGCTGACTGCTGAATACTTTCCTGGAACCAAACATCATAAATTTCGCTGGTTGAAATACGATCGATGGCATTATCTCCCCCTGAATAATCGAATTCATGGGAGAGTTGGAACATGACGCCCCGATCATCCCAATAGAGACGGTCTAAATATATAGAAGTACCCCGTACATTGGCGATTATCTCATTTAACTCTTTCGACTGACCAGGTGAATCCATCTCCCCATGGAAGTCACTGGCTTCAATGTCAAATGTGAGACTTTCCCCTGTGATCAGCTTCAACCCTTCCAGCTCAAGTTCAAATGATGATGGGATGGTGTTAAGTGCCTCAAATTGTATACGGTAGTAAGGTATTTCCTGATTTTCACGAGGATTTTGATCCCCACCTTTTTCCACATCAACTGTAGAATCTTCGTTAGCTTGGGAACCAGTCCCATTTGGTTCAGGGGAACTCCATAACGTAACCTCTTCTCCCGTGTCGGTTTTTAATGTTCCAGCCATGAGGTAAATTTGATCATCAGCAAAACGATCAGATTCCGATTCTAGAGTATTTTTGCGGGATCCATTTCCTTCCAAACTACTTTCGAAATCAAACAACAAGTAAGATTTTTGTGGCTCCAGTACAATCTGGTGAAAAATAAATTCCCCAATCTCATCGATCTTAAGCTTTCCTTCAACATCCACTATCAAGGTGGTATTGAGATTTGGATCGTATTCGATACTAAATAACATCTCCGGAACACTAATTTTTTCCCCATCTGCTGGATTAGAACGGAATGCTACCTCCAAATCAAGAGAAACATCACGAACTACTATTTCCTCTGCACGTTCTGCCATCTCATATGTGTTGCTAAAAACGTAATAACTATAGTAAACATTATCAAAAACCACACCTTCACCAGTACTCATTGCCCCGTCAAAATACTGCACCGAACTGTGGTCGACTTCACCGGTACTCGTGAGCCAATTAAATCTGGGGTGACTCATATACGGAATCCTCCCGTCCATTTGGTAAAAAATATAGATATGCTCCTTGGTATACCAGACTCGGTCAATAGCGAAAGTCCCCGCACCATTCGGGATTTCAATCTCTTGGTGCATATCTATCACCCATCCAGCTTCTTCCGCACGGAGTAAGCCAGGGACCTTATCATGGAAAAAAGCATAGATTTCTTCTTCTGTATCAACATAATGAACTGGAGGGGGCTGTTCTCTATTTAATCCAAACTGATAACTAATACCACTGACTAATAACGTTATCACCACTACAACTGCTAGCAATAGGATGGCTCCTTTCTTTAATCGTTCCATCCACTGGCGGAAGGTGGCTGTCTCAGGTAAACTTTCCTTCATCTTATCTAGAACCGGGTCCGTGTTTTCACTCATACTTTCCATCTGCTCACGGCAGGAATCGCATTCCTTCACATGAACCTCCACGATCTCCCTTGATATATCACTCACTTCCTCTTCCACATATAGGGGAAGTAGGTCTTCAATAAGTTTACAAGGATAATTATTTTTCTTGTCCATGATTTAACCCCTCCTTTTGAACAAAAGTTTGTTTAAAATTCCCCCTAGCCCGATTTATGTTGACTTTGACCCAAGCAAGGGACCGTCCTGTAATAATCCCAATTTCCTCATAGGATAGCTCTTCCCAATCCCTAAGTATAAGGACCTCACGTTGTTTTTCTGGAAGATCCCGGAGGGTTTCCCCCATCAGACGGATTCGCTCACTTTCTAAAATCTTATCTAAAGGATCTGATTCCTCACTCTGAAGAGGTATCTCAATCAAAGGGAGATCCTTCGTAAATTTTTTTCTTGACCAATTGTTGTGGGTGAATTTGGCAACTTTAAAAAGCCATGTAGTTATGTGGGAATCCCCTTTAAAACGGTGAAAAGACTTAACTACCTGAAAAAACGTTTCCTGAGTTAACTCTTCAGCCACGTGGTAATTTCCGGTCATTCCATACAGATAGCGAAAAATAGGCTTTTCATATGATTTATATAATTCTTCTATTTTTGACATGGATTGCATCACCCTTTTGGAGTCCTGATTATATAGTGTCATAAGCTTCAAAAAAGTTACACTAGAAAGTATTTTAAGATAAATGTTGGCTAGAGTCTGTCATCACTTGATTCAGATACCAGTTGCATTCTCCTCCGAAAACGATTATGATAATATTGGAAACATTACCTTTGTATTCTAGGTAGGTGAGAAAATTCATGTTTAACAGAGAACTTGTCAAAGGAAGCACCTCACTTATGCTGCTCCAGCTTTTAGATGAGAAAGACATGTATGGTTATGAAATCGTTAAAGAGATGGAATCCAGGAGTGGCAACATTTTGCAAGTGAAGGAAGGAACATTGTATCCAGCCTTGCACAAACTGGAAAAACAGCATTATATTGAGTCCTATTGGAAAGAGCCTGATAGAGGCCCGGCCAGAAAGTATTACCGTATTACAGCGGAAGGTAAAGAAATACTGGAGCAAAAAACATCAGAGTGGCAGAGTTTCGTAAAAGTCGTAGATAAGGTCATTAGCAGAAAAGGAAAAGGGTATGATTCAGTCTAAAGAAGATTATTTATATGCATTGGCAAACCAAATCCGAAACAGTTCCAGCCCCCACTCCAAAAAGGACCTTATACATGAAATTGACATGCATATTACTGAAATGCTTTTTGACCTGAAGGAATTCGATGGGCTTGATGAAGCAACTGCCATGGAAAAAGTCGTTGATCGACTGGGAACACCGGAACAAGTGGCAAAAGAATTTCTGGAAGAAACAGATGTTACTCCCACAAAAATGCAGTGGATGTTTATCTCAATCAATCTTCTGTTTTTCATTGGTGGGATTGCATTGACCGTAACCTATAATTTACTTCCGGTGACAATCATTGATGAATTGTGGCTTGGATTAACTAGCATTACAACCCTTATCATAATACTTTATATGTTTTTTTGGGTATTGCTTGGCTATGAAATTGGTAAGGAATTTGGTTTAGGGGGAAAAGCCCTCCTTTTCAAAACTTTTTATATTGCCTTACTACCTAATTTAATTTTAATGAGCTTAGTTGTTTTTCAAATCATGCCCTCTAGTTGGTTTGATCCATTACTAACACCGTCTTTTATCG
This sequence comes from Evansella tamaricis, assembly GCF_019042215.1. Classification (GTDB taxonomy): domain Bacteria; phylum Bacillota; class Bacilli; order Bacillales; family Salisediminibacteriaceae; genus Evansella; species Evansella tamaricis. The sequence goes on from NZ_JAHQCS010000076.1 coordinate 8,109, forward strand.
CTGTATGCATACTGTGTACTGCCTTTCTTTATCCAATCAGTTACGCAGGCTTTCGCTGGGGAACGATTCGATCCGTTTGATTAATATTGCAAGGTAAAGGCAATTGCAATTTCCTTGAAAAATTCGAATCGTTTCTAAAAAATTTTCTTCAACTATTTAGAATAACTATGTATCATAACATTAGATCCTTCACGAAACACACTATTTTTTTGGATGGATAAGTAGAATTACTATGTAGTGATGTGGAGCTATCACCTACCTCATTTGGTCGGAATCGAGGGGGGATAGTTCCCGAAAGGTCGCAATCTACAACCGTATGGTCATTATCAGATCAATATAGTTTTCTTTTCTAGGAAAATTTTTACTAAACTATATAGAATTTCTTTGTAGGAGTAGATCTGAAGTTCCAATCAACCAACCTTAAAAGGAGAGAGACAAAATGAATTTTAAAAAAGAAACCTTATTTACAGCACTATGCCTTGTTTTAGCTATCTTCGCTGACTACAGCCTGTTCAGTGGACCAGTGGGAATATCCTATAGTGTCTTTTTGGCCGTATTCTACACTTTCTTTTTTACGTCCTTCAGGAGAACCACTTTCCATCACAAGCAGATTAGTGGATTAGTGTTCTTCTCGATTTTAGCCTTAACGTTAGCCTTCGCCATCTATTCTAATTCTTTATTTAATGGACTTAATTTTCTTCTAGTACCAATCCTCGTTTTTGTCCATATCGTTCTATTAACAAACTCATCTCCGATCAAATGGTACAGAAGTGAATTTATAATGATTCTGTTTGAAAAAGTAGGTCAAATGATGAAATGTTCCGTGGTTATGTTCACGTATCAAAGTCGTAAAATAAAACGGAGAATGACCGATTCCACTTACCAAACAGGAAAAAGGATAGGGCTTGGAGTCCTTTTATCCATGCCATTACTCTTTGTGGTGACGGTTTTATTATCCTCAGCAGACCAGGAGTTTGCCCGGATTCTCATGTTGATTCCGGAAAAACTTTTTTCATTGGAACTGGACATTGTATGGACTGCCGTAAAAGTCATTCTCCTTACAGTTGGATTTATTTGCTTTTTCAAAGTCATTAAAAAGAAATCAGAAGTGGAAAGCTACGAGTTTTATGGGAAGAAGGACAGGGAGTGGGATGGGATCGTCCTTTCGACGATACTACTGTTTATTAATCTTGTGTATCTTCTTTTTGTAGCTGTACAGTTTCAATACTTTTTCAGTGGTTCACTACAGGAGGGATTTTCGTATGCGGAATATGCGCGGCGTGGCTTTTTTGAATTAGTTTTAGTTACGATGATTAACTATATTATTCTCTTATGTACATTGACTTTTCACCGTCAAAAATCACGGCTGATTAATGGTCTTTTAACCTTTTTGATTACCTTTAGTGTCATCATGTTGTCATCCGCTTTTATGCGCCTAATGTTGTATGAAAAAGCTTATGGCTTTACCACATCTAGAATTCTAGCACACGCTTTTATGATTTACCTATTTGTGGCCTTTGCATTTACGTTAGTGAAAGTATGGGCACCACAACTTTCTCTGGCCAGATTTTACATTTTATTTTCGATTCTATTTTACGTTGGATTGAACATGATCAATATAGATTTAATTATTGTAACGAACAATATTGAGCGATATGAACAAACAGAAAAGCTGGATGTGGAGTATTTGACAAATCTGTCCTATTCAGCGATTCCACCACTTGTTGAACTTCACCACCGTGATCCGGAGATACAGGAATTGGAAGACATGCTCCTCATGAAAAAGAAGTATCTTTCCGAGGAAGAAGGGAGATGGCAATCCTTTAATGTCTCTCGAGAAAGGGCAAAAACAGCGTTAGAAAAGCTAGAATGAAACAATCGGGTGGTGACAGGCACTTGTCGAACGTCGACAAGTGCCTGTCACCTTACCACTTCAAGTTTGCATTGGCGTTAAGATAAGGGAGCCAGTGCTGTTCCACGACATCCCTTCTAATAACATTATGGTGGTTAAAAATTGTTGTAGCCGTTTGTGTCAAAACGGCTGTCTCCTGATCAAACCCATTGACTCCAGATCGTCCAAACAAAGGATCCAGCCGTAACAGACCGACAGGCATGCGTTGAACCCATGAATCATTTGCAGCAACTTCATTTCTCACTCTTATGACTTTTCCTTCATCATATTGTTTTTCCCAGTCGAAATTACGGTTAATAATGGATCCTGTCAAGATAATCGATTGAAATCTTACGGGAATATTCGATCCAAAACCAGTTAAATAACTAGCTATGATAAATGTGCCAAAGGAATGGGCAATGATTGAAATGGGAATATCACGATAGCGCATTTGCATATCAAAGATCCAATTTCGAAAGTGATTAATGATACGTCGTCTTCTTTTACTCAAAAACAACAAATCAATCCAATTATTTCTGTAAACATATGGGGCAAAGATCCATCCCTGACTACTTGCGATTGGAGCGATTTCTGTATTCCATTCTGCATTCGTGAGTATTCCGTGCATCGTGACTAGCATTCCCTGAGGTTCAATGGTAGAAGGAGCACTGCCACCACTCTCACTATTCTTTAATGGAGCAGTGGAACCAGACTGGAAACCTGTAAAACCTTTTACTTCTTCCTTTTCGTTTCCAATCTCACCATTTAATTCAAGCTTTACAATCCCGGTATAGTCCCCATGTAAAGTCTGAGAAAAGGAATGGAGATGATTCATAATAGTTGCTGGTTCGTCTAAAGATGAATAATAAAGATGAATCGGAGTATTTTCAATAACCAGTTTTCGAAGTCTGCCAGGGATATCTTTCGCTTCTTTAAAAACAATTACAATATTTATTTCAACAGGTTGTTCAAAAGAAGATACAAAAGCCCCTCCAAATAAAAGGGAAGAACCCCTCCTTCTTTTTGAAAAGTTCACGATATTTCTTATTACATCACGAAATTTACCCCGAAAAGGTCCTGAAGCAAACCGGTCCAATATATTTTTTATCTCAGCAGTATGAACTCCAGGTGGAAGATAACCAGTATCTGTGAAATCAGGAAGAGTCTTGAAATTGGAAGCATCTCCAAAAACCTCAACGGCAACTTCTCCCTTTTCAAAAGCAAACGCCCGTTGATAACTACTTGGGAGAAAAAGGGACTGCTTATTCCTTTTCCTGTTAGGTAGGACCATTTCCTTTAAAAGATAGTCCTTCAGTTTGGAAAAACTACTTGAGTAATCATCCCGGAAGTCAAACACCACCATGTTCACGAGGAGGTTAACAGAAATGTCAACATCCTCCAGTAATATAGCGATAATCCTATTATCCGTAACTCTTGAATCAAATGCCGCGACTAATTTTTTCAAAAAAGAAGATTGAACACTTTCTTCTGACAAAACGATGATTAGATAATCACAATGCCGGGATTCTTCAACTCTTTGTTCTTGCAAAAAATAGTTTTCCTCTGTTGGCATCTTAGGTGTCATCTCTTCGTCTACTATTCGTATGCCATTTAGCTCAAGATCATTTGCAAGTCTGTCAGCTATTTGCTGATCCCTTTCCACATAATTCATGAAAAAACGTTTCATCTATCGCACCCCCATTTCCGAAATACTCTGATAATAATAAGTATACATTTAATACTTCATTATTTGGTATAATTGAATAGAATATATGGAAATTAGTTGCTAGTTTTCTAGAACTTATACCTAGTACTAAAATATAATTGTATAAACGTTGACTGGGGTGAAAAGAAAAAAATGGAGCAAAGCTTAGGTCTTCATACTGTGTTTAAGGAACAAAGTAAGATTATTGAAATGATAGCATTGGAAAATTTGCCCCTAAGCCACATTCTTGCAGAATTGATTAGAACCATTGATTTATTGATGCCAGAAATGAATTCTTCTATACTTCTATATGATGCCCAAACAAATACATTAGGTAATGGAATTGGACCGAAACTACCGCAGTCATATTTAGAGGCACTGGATGGTTTAAAAGTAGGACCGAATGTTGGGTCATGTGGTTCTGCTGTGTATAATCGGGAGACAATAATCGTAGCTGATACCCGGACAGACCCACGCTGGAAAAACTTTCAGGAACTCTGTATCCAATACGATATTAAATCTTGCTGGTCAAAACCAATTATCTCATCCAGCAACGAAGTTCTTGGAACGCTTGCATTTTATTACAATGAAATAAAAGAACCGACCATAGAGGAACGGGAATTAATCGATACATTTACGAACTTAGCCGGACTGATTATCTCTAAAAAGCGAACGGAAGAAACCTTATATTTATCTAATCGAGTAGTAGAAAACAGTCCTGTTATTTTAATGAGGTGGAAGGCGGAAGAAGGCTGGCCGTTAGAATATGTCTCAAACAATGTGAACCGGTTAGGGTATACCCCTCAGGAGTTCTTATCAGGAGACATTGTTTTTGCATCGATTATTCATCCAGATGATCTTACGAGAGTCGGAGAAGAAGTAACATATTACTCCGAACATTGGATCGACGATTTTACCCAAGAGTACAGGATTTTTACAAAAGATAGACATATCAGGTGGATTGATGACCGAACAGTCATTAAGCGAAACAAAAAAGGAGTTATCACTCATTATCAAGGGACGATACTCGATATTACAGAGCGTAAGGAAGCGGAGGTAACAATAAAGTTCCTCGCAGACAATGACCCATTAACACATCTTCCAAATCGGAGAGTATTTCTGGAACGCCTAAATGTCAACATTTCCAAGGCAAAACTGGAAAATACGAAAGTGGCTGTTTTATTTTTAGACCTCGATAACTTTAAAGATGTTAATGACTTAATGGGGCATCTTTACGGGGATCAGTTGCTGATGGTGGTCTCAGAGCTCCTGAAAAAATGTGTTCCGGATAACGGAATGGTTTCCCGTGTCTCTGGTGACGAATTTGCATTTATATTGTGGAATGTGGATGGAATGCAGCAAGTGACCGAGTTTACTCAATGTCTCTTGGCTTCGTTCCAGTCTCCCATTATCGTGGAAGAAAAGGAATTCCAAATAACTGCTAGTATTGGGGCATGTCTCTACCCAGACCACGGTGATGATCCGGAATTGTTGATTGCAAAGGCAGACCATGCCATGTACAATGCCAAAAAATCCGGGAAAAACAATTTTCAATTGTTCACAACAGAGCTTTACGACTCGATCCTATTAAAAAAACAACTGGAACAGGAAATGAAGTTTGCATTAAGTGGAAATCAGTTTACCTTATGCTATCAACCTATCATTGATATTCATTCAGGGGAATTATCCAGTGTGGAGGCATTGATTCGTTGGAACCATCCAACCAGGGGACTCATCTCGCCAATACACTTTATCCCATTAGCAGAAGAGACAGGATTGATTTATGCTATCGATGAATGGGTACTGGAGAATGCGTGTCGGCAGAATGCCATTTGGAAAGAAAAGGGATATCAACCGTTAACAATGAGTATTAACCTGTCTGCAAGGCAATTTTACAATAAAGAACTGGTGCATAATGTGGAGAAACTCTTATCCGAATTAGATCTTCCACCAGAGTTCTTAACGTTGGAAATGACTGAAGGAACTCTCATGCAACATACATCAGATACGGTTCAAGTGCTAACCAACTTGAAAAAAATTGGTGTAAAAACATCTTTAGATGATTTTGGCACAGGCTATTCATCCTTAAGTTATTTAAAAAATCTTCCGATTACAAATTTAAAAATAGACCGTTCTTTTATCTCAGACTTGTTTTTAGACCGTCGAAACGGACCGATTGTGGAAGCTATTTTTACGTTAGCGTCCCATCTTGACCTTACAATTATTGCGGAGGGAGTAGAAACGGTAGAGCAACTGGAGTTTTTGAAAAAAACGAATTGTAAATTTGCACAGGGAGGATTCATTAGTTCCCCCGTTACAGCAGAAGAAATGGAAGCAATACTTAAGTGAAGTGAATACGACTTTACTTTATATAAGGAAAAGTGGTTAACAAAATATAAATTTATAGATTTTCCGAAAGGAAAACACTCTACGGTGCGATAGCACGCCCTTTAGAGGTGGGATAAGAGTGAGGTCAGATACGAGTGCCACTAAAAACGGAAAGTTTGTAGTACTTCAAGTCTCTGAAAATGGCACTCTTAAAGGCTGGAGGAGGAAGGGAAGGGAAGGACAAAAGAGAGTGCGAGCCCTCGTCTTTTGTCGCAACCTAGAGGAGGAAGCGACAAAAGAGTAGCTGAGCCTCGCCCTAGTGTCGCATCCTGAAGGAGGAAGCGACAAAACAGCATCATCGCCCTCGTCTTTTGTCGCAACCTAGAGGAAGGAAGCGACAAAAGAGCATCAATGCTCTCGTCTTTTGTCGCAACCTAGAGGGGGAAGCGACAAAACAGCATCATCGCCCTCGTCTTTTGTCGCAACCTAGAGGAAGGAAGCGACAAAAGAGCATGATTGCTCTTGTCTTTTGTCGCAACCTAGAGGAAGGAAGCGACAAAAGAGCATGATTGCTCACGTCTTTTGTCGCAACCTAGAGGAGGAAGCGACAAAAGAGCATCAATGCTCTTGTCTAATGTCGCAACCTAGAGGAAGGAAGCGACAAAACAGCACCAATGCCCTCGTCTTTTGTCGCAACCTAGAGGAGGAAGCGACAAAAGAGCATCAATGCTCACGTCTTTTGTCGCAAACCTAGAGGAGGAAGTGACAAAACGGCATCATTTCTCTCGTCTTTTGTCGCAACCTAGTGGAGGAAGCGACAAAAGAGCATGATTGCTCTTGTCTTTTGTCGCAACCTAGAGGAGGAAGCGACAAAACAGCATCGTTGCCCTTGTCAAATGTCGCAACCTAGAGGAGGAAGCGACAAAAGAGCATCATTGCCCTTGTCAAATGTCGCAACCTAGAGGAGGAAGCGACAAAACAACATCAATGCCCTCGTCTTTTGTCGCAACCTGAAGGAGGAAGCGACAAAAGAGCGAGCGACGAGCGAAGCCATTGTCATACAAGTAAAGGGCACTGAAAAAGTGGTTTTATCCTTTTTCAGTGGCCTCGTCTTTGACTTAGGAGGGGGAATGGAATACCCTCATCTTGGAGGCTGTTCAAAACAGTGTAACCAATCCACAGAAATGGCGTGCGAACGTTTAGTCATTCAAATCATCCAAGAACCCCACCCACCCGTTAAACTGAAAGGTTTGGGGCTTGCGACTTTAGGCGTGGGAATCTTAATTTTTAATATTTCAGCCAATAACCAATGAGTTTTATGTACTCTTGGAAAACAATGGTTCGACTGAATTCATTTTCCCACCACTGATTAGCGTTAAAAAAAGAATTTTGGGCTGATACATAGGTTAGTTCCATATTAGTCCCTTGAAATACTTTCTCAAAGATGAATTTGCTTCGGCGCATGTGAAATTCACTAGAAACAACGATGGCAGAATTAAATTCTAAATTCAGCATGATTTCCTTTGTAAATACGGCGTTTTCATAAGTACTATCTGCCAGTGTTTCATAAATAATATTTTCCTCTGGAATTCCTGCATCTATCGCAATATCCACATCTAAGAAATTAGAATCGGATAAGATTAAATGTTCTCCATAGCCAGCGGTGATTAAGGAGACTCCTGTTTCCATTCGATTATCATAACCGCTGAGGACTATGACCGCATCAGAAGGAATGGGAGAATTATGAATAACTAAAAAGGTCCCAGCCTTCCAAAACAGAAATCCTATTACGACTGAGAAAAAGAACAGAATGATGAAGACCTTAACAATGAACGACTTCTTTTCACTTCGTTTTTCCATAAAGGTCATTCCCACGACGATTCTCCTTCCTAGTATTTTCCGATTATGTATATCGTACTACGAGAACAGAAGATGTCATGTGCTCTTTGACCCAATTCCTAGAATTAGTTCAAGGTAATCCTCCATAACTTTTGGTATTTAGGGTGAGAATTCGATCGTAAAAATTCCTATTATTCGACTTATTTTTTTCGTTTTTATAAGCAATATATCCCAAAAAAACTGCATTTTACACAAAATATTCAAAAATTAGTGATAAATGTAACACACGGGGGAGGTAAAATGGTTTATGATAGTTTTATACTACTTTTGTAAGGAGTGGAGATTTATGCACCTCTTAAGTGATGAATTAATCATTAAAGCTTATAAAGATGCTATTCGATATGAACTATCTTCTGAGTTTATTGATGTTTTACATAAAGAAATAACAGCTAGGCGCCTGGAAGTAGATTATTACGGCTGAATGTTCACTAATTAGAACGAATTGTGAAGTCTAATGATTATTATTACCATTAGGGAAGGGGGAAGGTCTATGTGAACACGACCTCCCCCCTTCTTATTCTAACTATAAGTTCCAGCTTTCAACATCTCATCTACTTCAATCCAACTAATCTTTTAAATTAATCTTCTCTTTGAACACATCTAAGGTTGTATCAGAGTAAACCTCTTTCCTCGGTATTTCGTAAAGGGAATCCCCTGGAACAGCATCGCGATATTCCACCGTAAACGCCATTTCAAAACCTGCTTCTTCTAAAATCTCGATACTTTCATCCTTATATGCTCCGTATGGATAAGCAAAGGAACGGTTTTGATTTGCAAGATTTGTAATACTTTTCTCTAAATCCTCTAGAATCTCTTCCCTTGGTTTAAATTCCATAAATGCTGCCTGATTAAAGGTCCGCTGATGAAAATTATACGTGTGGCTTTGAAATTCAAATACATCACAACTGGATTCAATGTCGGAAACACTTAAATATTGAAATTCATTTGCCTTATACTTTCTATCATTCAATGAAATGGCACTGGTGATCATAAAATTTAGAGCCGTAAATCCGTGTTCTTTCAAAATCGGGTATGCTTCGTTGTAATTATCCTTAAACCCATCATCGAAGGTTAATACAATACTATTTTTAGGAACGTCCAACTGCCCCATCAGGAAAAGTTGTAATTCTAGTGAAGTTAATGTCGTATAGTCATGTTCCAATAATAGATCCATCTGTTTTTCAAATTCTGATTTTACTAGGATCGTGGAAAAGAGATTTCCGTTATCATCAAAATGAAATTCTTCAATATCCTCATCATCAATGATTCGGTGGTACATCAAAACAGTAATTTGTTCTGCCTTTTCTTCATCCGTTACGTCAAAATTCCTCACATTTTCGGTCCACTCCTGACAGGATGCAATTGGCAGAACTTCATCTGGAGGGAAAAAATCCGGTTCGGATGCAAGGGCTTCAGCAAAATCACTAAAATAGAACCGGACAACAATGGTGGAAATTACAATAAAGGATATAGTAAAAGTCATATTAGAAAATATTCTTTTCATAGGTTTTCCCTCCACAATTTTTTAGGCAGATATGCGCCTTGGTTTAAGGACCACTTCTTCGTCCCCAAACACTTGATAATTTTTACCAGTACGGGTAGCGGTATTCCATTGGTCCTTGTTAATAAAGTAGGCAACAGTACCAATGATGACAAACAGTAATCCCATAAAACGATAGGTGAGGATTTCAAATGGGAGGAATCGTAGAATCCTCCGATAATCTTTGTTGGAAAAATGTAAGTCAAACCGTTTGCTTACAATGAGCATTGCTATACTTTGATAGAGGGAAAGAACAAAGGTAGCTGTAAATAAGCCTAGTGCAATCATATAGTATTGATGATTTAATATGAGAATGACAGGGATCAGAATAACAGTAAACGCATTAATGGTCCCAAGTAACAACGATTCAAATAGGAAGAAAGCGGAAAGGCGAAACCCAAGTTTTTTAAAAAATGATGTTTTATACATTAATGCACAATCCACAAAGGCTTTCTGCCAACGAATCCTTTGACTGAATAAATCACGGTACGTCTCCGGACATTCTGTATAACAAAGGGCATTGGGGACGAACACCAATTTATGCTTACGGTATTTCATCTTAATAAGCCGCTGAATTCGTAAAGTAATGTCCATATCCTCACCGACGGTTTTCCGGAACCCATCAATCTCAAACAGTGTCCTTTTACGAAAGGCACCAAAGGCCCCGGCAATAACTGTTAGTGACTTCATTTTTGTCTGTGTTAATTTATGCAAATAAAAGGCAGTTAAATATTGAATGATTTGAAATCGAATAATCCCAGAGGTTAGAAATGTTGTTTTCGGTTTAGAATAATTCCCGCGAAATCCTTGACCAATGTGAACCATTCCCCCTGCAGCTAGTACCAGATCATCGTTAAAAGTGGAATTGATAGCCGTTAATGACTTCGGATCAAGAACACTATCCGCATCTAATGTGATAACAATTCCCTTTTTTGCATATTCAATCCCAGCATTCAGGGCATCTGCTTTTCCCCCATTCTCCTTATCAATGACAAGTATTTTAGGGTATAATGCCGATTGATATATCTCTCGAACATCTTCGTGGGGAATCTTTACTGCTGGCAATCGTTTAAAAGTTGGTTCCAACTGCAGATTCTCCTTTAACAGTTGCAATGTATTGTCTTTTGAACCATCGTTAATAATGATCGTTTCATGATTTTCATAATCGAGATGTAAAATGCCTTGTACACAATTTAAAATAACTTTTTCTTCATTGTAAGCTGGTACTAATATACTAATTCCTTTTTCCTTTTCCTTTATCATTTTCGTGTTTAACTTATTTTTTACTGTAAATAACGGTACGAATATATATATTAATTGGAAGAGAATGAAAATCGAAAACAAGGCGAGTGTTATTTTTAACAACATTATTGATCCCCTCCGGATTTTTGATAGACCCTTACATAATCCACTTCAAAGGATTGAGGAAAAACGGTAGTTTTATCTGGACTACCGGGCCAATCGCCCCCAATTGCTGTATTAATATATAAGTACATTTCCGTGTCAGGGATATAGGCTTCCGTACGGAAAACCTCTTCACCATCGATATACCAGATAATCGTATTTGGATCCCATTCCATTCCGAAAATGTGGAAACCCTGTGAAAAATCGGTGTTTGAGTATTTACTCTCTACCGTTTTCAATTCAGAATGTTCGTTGAGCCAATGTAAGACTGACCAGACTTCCTCGGTCTGGTGACCTAAAAATTCCATGATACTTATTTGTGGAAGCCAGGTGGATTCCACATTAGGCATCATCCAAAACGCTGGATAAATTCCTTGACCAATTGGAAGTTTTGCACGCATTTCCACTTTTCCATATTTAAAATAAAACTTGTCCTTTGAATGAACTGCCCCAGAAGTGTAGTCTCTCCCGTTGAAGTCTTCGTTTTTACTAACTAGTTTTAAGTGCCCATCGTCTACAAGAACATTGTCAGAGGTGTAAAACTGAAGTTCCTTGTTTTTTTCCGCTGCCCAATCTTCGGTATTCCATTTCTTTTCGTCTAAAAACTCTTTTTCAAATTCATCTTGCCAGATCAGTTCCCACCCATCCTTCTTAAAGGAGTGGTAGTAGGGCTCATTTGAGGAATCGATTAAACTATGGTTTAATAAACGTTCAGAAATAATTGGTTGAGCCGGGCGAAGAACAAGATAATCTGTGGTATTTTTTTTGGAAAAACTTGTGCTCGTACCTGGGAAAATGTTCATGACTGTCTTGTCCAATAGGGAATCAAAAGTACTAAACAGAAGAATCAGCATCGAAAAGACAGAAAACACTTTTATATCTTTTTTCATAGGAACCCCTTCATTTCTGGTGGATTTTTAATATTCATCAACAAGATGTACACTATTTAGAACCAATAACGTAAAAAAAGAGAATTTTGTTCTATATAAAGAATTAATCTTAGTATAGTCCGAATGTCATAAGAAATAAAACCTAAATAACGGCAAAAAATTCTTAAAAAAGAACAAATTTGTTCGTTATAAGAGAATAACCCTACCGATCTTACTTTTTTAAAGACTTCCTTTGTTTTTTACACTATTGTTTTAATTAGTAATTTATGATTAGAAACTTTTGTCAGAAGAGAGGATTGAGCTATACTATGTGGTTAAAGCTTGTGGTTGAAGGAAGGAGACAGTATACTCTACATCAATAGTAAAAATTGAAAGGGAAACTAGAAAAATTAAATAGAAATTTATCCGAGACTAGTTCATAATTAAAATGGTTAATTATTTTTGAAAATAGCATCTCTAGTGCAAAGTGTGCGATTTAAAGAACGTTTAAGAAACAGGAGACAAAACCTCCTGTATAAAACTTTTTCTACTTTTACTTAAAGGAGAACGAACATGTCAGAAGAGAACATAACAAGAATACATTTAGATGGAAAAGAGCTTATACTGATTGGGACAGCCCATGTTTCTAAACAAAGTGCGGAACAAGTTAAGGCCGTTGTTGAGAGGGAAAAGCCTGATACCGTTTGTGTGGAATTGGACGAGCAACGATATCAGTCCATTCAGGCAGGCAACAAGTGGAAAGACATGGATATTTTTAAAGTAATAAAAGAAAAAAAAGCTACTTTACTTTTAATGAATTTAATAATGTCTTCGTTTCAAAAACGGATTGCGAAGCAATTTGGTGTAAAACCGGGTCAGGAAATGATTCAAGGAATTGAATCGGCGAAGGAACATGGAGCGGAATTAGTTCTTGCGGATCGAAATATTCAGGTAACCTTTGCAAGAATATGGAGAGGGATGGGTTTATGGGGTAAAGCACAACTTCTTACCATAATCTTTGGAAGTATTTTTAGCAAAGAGACTGTGACCGAAGAAGAATTGGAAAAAATGAAATCTCAGGATATGCTTAATTCCATGCTGCACGAATTCACTGACGCATTTCCAAAATTGAAGGTGCCATTAATTGATGAACGGGACCGTTATTTGGCACAAAAGATTAAAACGGCCCCTGGAAACAAAGTGGTAGCAGTACTTGGAGCTGCCCATGTACCAGGTATTAAAGAGGAAATTAAAAAGGATCATGATTTAAGTGCTTTATCAAAACTGCCACCAAAGTCAAAGGCACCAAAAGTAATTGCTTGGATGATTCCTTTAATTATCCTTGGTATTATTGGCTATACCTTCTATTCTAATCCTTCTGCAGGGTTTCAACAAACGGTTAGTTGGATCTTATGGAATGGTTCCTTTTCTGCTATCGGTGCAGCGGTTGCTTATGGACACCCATTGACAATTTTAACGGCATTTCTCGTGGCACCACTTAGTTCATTAAATCCGTTAATGGCTGCAGGGTGGTTTGCAGGTGCTGTTCAAGCATTTGTCCGAAGACCGAATGTTGGTGATTTTGAAGCACTGTCCGATGATGTCCACTCTGCCAAAGGTTTTTGGAATAATAAGGTGACCCGAATTCTCTTAATTGTTGTGTTAACTAATGTGGGTAGTACTCTTGGGACATTTATTGGCGGAGCAGATGTCATACGATTGTTTATTCAAAACTTATAAGAATGATAGAAAGTAAGGACGAGTCTCTGTTGACTGACAAATGCAGGGACTCCTTTTTTTGTTTGGCTATTTTTTAGGGGCTAATGTTGAACCTAAGGGAAAAAAGAATCCTGAAACCTAAGTTAATTATTTTTTACCACAATGTTCAAATTCAGTCTCAAGTCGGATGAATTTTCTATCAATTAGTCTAATATGTTTGTTAAGGTAAAGGTTAATAACAACTCGTTTTTCAAATAAATATACCTTTGAACAGAAAGGATGATAGGATGACCTCTAAAAGTGTAAAAGAAAGTGAGCCAGTATCAGTAGCTATAGCAAGGAAAGGAAATCTCTCAAATAAATCTACAGAAGATACCACAAACATGGAATCTTCCATAAAACAACCAACAAAATTAGCAATTGAAGCCACTGGTCTAGTAAAAGTATTTGGTGAAAAACGCGCTGTAGACGGGGTGGATTTGGCGATTAAGGCAGGTACAGTGTATGGATTTCTGGGACCAAATGGGGCAGGGAAAACGACGACGATACGAATGCTTTCTACCTTGTTGAATCCTGATGAAGGTACCGCTATTATATTGGGACATGATTTAAATAAAGAGTCAAATGCCATAAGGAGTAAAGTAAGTTTGACGGGCCAGTTTGCTTCTGTGGATGAAGATTTATCAGGGCTTGAGAATCTTATTTTGATCGGACGGCTACTTGGTTTTTCCAGAAAAGCAGCAAAGGAAAGGGCAAGGGAACTCCTCAGCGCCTTTGGACTTGAGGATGCCGCAAAGCAACAGGTAAAGAATTACTCCGGGGGTATGAGACGAAGATTAGATATTGCTGCCAGCATTGTTGTCACCCCTGAACTTTTGTTTTTGGATGAACCGACCACCGGTTTAGACCCAAGAAGCCGAAATCAAGTATGGGACATAGTCAGGGCTTTGGTTAGTGCAGGGACAACAGTACTTCTTACCACACAATATTTGGATGAAGCAGATCAACTTGCTGATCGGATTGCCGTCATTGATCATGGGAAAATCATTGCAGAAGGGACGAGTGCTGAACTGAAGGCGTCGGTCGGTTCTGGTGTACTGCATGTGAGGGTTCTCGACCCGGAGAAAAGGTCTAAAGCGCAACTCATTCTTGCTCAAAAATTAAAGGTGCCAATTCAGGCTTTATCGGAACCAACTGCATTAACCGCTAGAGTAACCGATACTCAGCTTGTGGCGGAAGCCATTGGGGAATTAAGCCATTCCGGTATTGCTGTTACAGACTTTTCCCTTGGACAGCCAAGTTTGGATGAAGTATTCCTGACTTTGACTGGGAAACCGGCAGAATCCAAACGCAAACAAGATGAGAAGGGAGTGTAATTATCGATGAATACATCATCCACTTCCTCACACACGAATCAGGCATCTTCTATTGACAGTGTAAAATTAAAACAGGCACTCTTAACCCGGTCCCGACCGAAAAAGGCCAATTGGTTCTCGAATACAATGACATTCAGCTGGAGAGCTCTCTTGAAACTTAAATATATCCCTGAACAGCTTTTAGATGTCACTGTTTTTCCAATTATGTTCCTGCTCATGTTCACCTATTTATTCGGCGGGGCAATTGCAGGATCCACAGGGGATTATCTTCAGTTTTTATTACCAGGTATCCTAGTAATGACCGTCATCACCATCACTATGTATACTGGAATGGAATTAAACAATGACATTTCAAAAGGGATATTTGACCGGTTCCGATCACTTCCCATTTGGCGACCTTCTGTCCTGGTAGGGGCACTGTTCGTGGACGCAGTTAGATATTCGATCGCCTCTCTGATCATGATTGGACTTGGACTAATCCTAGGTTTCCGACCAGATGGTGGAACTATTGGTGTCATCTCTGCAGTAGGGCTATTGCTCCTTTTTTCTTTTAGTCTTTCCTGGATTTGGACGACACTTGGTCTCGTTTTGAGATCCGAAAAATCCCTGATGGGCGTAAGTATGATGGTTTTATTCCCATTAACCTTCATCAGCAACGTATTCGTGGATCCCTCTACTCTACCATCTTGGCTTCAAGCTTTTGTGGACATTAATCCCGTTTCTCTCTTAGTGACGGCAGTCCGAGGTTTGATGCATGGAGTAGCAACAACAGAACAAATTGGTGTGGTCATTATTGCCTCATTATTACTTATTCTCGTTTTTGCTCCACTGACGATGTTTTTATATAAGAACAAGAACTAGTTTTTGTTATTTAAAAAGGATGCCTCCTTTATCCGTCCGGAAAGGGGCATCCTTTTTAAAAAGATGAGAAAGCATAAGTTTTTGCATCTTCGGGCATTTTCTAGCTCCAGCGCCTACTCGCATGGGAACTGAAAAAGTGGTGCTTTTCCACTTTTACAGTCCCTAAGCAATGAGCGTAGCCGACGCAATCTTTAAAAAGCTTGATAGGAGTGGTTTTCTCCTATCATGCGAGCGACGAGCGCAGCCATTCCCATACAAATAAAAGCAACTGAAAAAGTAGTTTTAAACTTTTTCAGTTGCTTCTTAATCGCTATGGGGCACTTCGGAAGTGACAACCGAAGTCAAAGAGCGTACTTCTGTTGTCATTCCTGCACTGCCCTACGCTCGTGATCCTAGGCGCTTGCGCTTTTCTTAAAATGTAAGAAAGTATAAGTTTTTGCACCTTCGGGCAAGTTGTCTAGCTCCATCGCCTACTCGCTGCGGGGCACTTCGGAAGTGACAACCGAAGTCAAAGAGCGTACTTCTGTTGTCATTCCTGCACTGCCCTACGCTCGTGATCCTAGGCGCTTGCGCTTTTCTTAATAAGTAGGTATGAATTCCCTTTCAACAGATCGGGGGAAACTATTTAATTAATATGTTTTTCTCATGTATCTACCTTTTGGAAAGGGTAGAATAAGAGTATTAGAGTTTGGGAGGACGGGTAATACAATGCGACAGTTTCTGTTTTTGATTACACCTACCGTTTTAATTTATATAGGATTACATGTCTTTTCAAATGTTCCACTGACGTTTCTACTATTCTACAGCTGGCTATTAATAATCCCTCTCCTGAACGGTGGTGTACCATCTTTTTCTAGAATTACACTTGAAAAACTAGGTTGGAAGTTTTCAAATAAAAGCATGACGTACGGAATAATTAGTGGAGTATTCTTTTTTGTAGTTATATTTGGTGGACTTTCATTGTTACATGATTTTTTCTTTAATATGGAGCATCTTCGTTCATTACTTGACGTTTGGTGATTTTCTGGTAAGTCAATCATTTGGCTAATTTTTATATTAATAGTCATTAATCCAATTCTTGAGGAAGTTTACTGGCGTAATTTTATGTTAAAAAAACAAATGGGCGAATGGAACCGGCATTCTGCCATCTTCATCACTGCTTTTTTCTATACACTCTATCATTTTCTATCCATTCTCCCAATGTTTCAGGTGCCGCTAAACGTTGCTGCGGTAGTCCCCGTATTTGCCGCAGGAATTTTCTGGGGGTACTTGCGTGAAAAAACAGGTTCCATTGTTGGTTCCATTGTGAGTCATGCTTTGGCAGATATGGGGATTATCTGTGTCTACTTGTTTGTCATTCGGTAGAAAGTAATTCTAACCATAATAAAAAGGCTGGGACAAAAGTGTTTTAATCAATGAATGCAAATTCCGAATAAAGTGATAGTAAAATAATTCGCTATTGTTGTGTATTGTTCGGATTTTCAATTAAACACTTTAGTTATGTCCAGCCTCAAGTTTTTATTAATATTTACCTTGAGTTAGCAAAAATAATAATAAGAATTAAAACGATGAATATTCCGATTGTTACCATCCATGCCCCTTGATAATCCATGGCTGTTGGTGTTCGACCATCACCAGGTTCTGATTCATCTTCATCATTCGTGAGTGATTCCGAATGGATAGATTTAGCAGCACTCTTTTCCTGTTCCCCTTGTTCTGATGGAATCTTTCCATTTAATTTGGATAACTGTTCTATAATCTCTGCTAAGGCAATAAAAAACATACCAAGAGCGAATCCCCCAAACCAATATAATAGTAAAGCTACCCATATTTCTGAGCCGGAGACAACATAGTAACTAATTTGTGAAGCTTGGACAATTCCAGTGAAGAAAGCAATGATAAAGAATATAATTCCTACTGCAAATAGAATCTTTGAAATGCGGTTATTATATGACATCTGTAGTGCCCCCTAAATAGAATGTTAGATTAGAAATATGAAACTAGTATACTTTGAACTACTCACCACTTAACACCCTTTCGGGTTGTTAGAAGTGGGAGATTCTTGGGAATAGAGCGTACTTGTTAGCGTATTTCTTTGCCAACAGAGGTTTCTCTTATTGACCAAGCTATCCCCGTAGATTCCTACGGTTCTATTTTTTTGTTTAAGCCAAAACTAAGGTTCTTAAACCTTCGGCTAGGATATTTTTGCTGGCATTTATATCTCTATCGTGATGTTCGTTGCAAACAGGACAAGTCCAATCCCTTATTTCAAGAGATTTCTTGCCATCTTGATGTCCACAATCGGAACATATTTGACTAGACGGAAACCATCTGCTTATTTTCACGATTGTTTTACCATACCATTTCGCTTTGTATT
>NZ_JAHQCS010000077.1 GCF_019042215.1 Evansella tamaricis
GCACCGAGGAGGCTCCCGAACCGCCCGCGGCTAAGAAGACACTGCGAAGAATGAGCAGATGTCGCACTTGTGCCAGTGGTGAAAGGGAGTGAATTCCGCAAAAATCAACATTGAACGATAACAGAGCCTTATTAAAAGAAGTAATATACTGGCTATTTTACAAACAAATGTTTCAGCATATTCCTTTGCCAGGTAATGACCCTACACCACATATTGATAAAATAGTAGAAAATCACTCATTAGACAAGTGGAAATCAGGTTGGATTAGTTATAAGTGTTTTGAAGGAGTTTTTAACATAGAATTGTGGGAGTTGCGAAAAAGAACGAAGTAATGCAGGATTGTTTATGTAGAATAAAGAATAGTGGTTCATATGACTAATATCCAGTCGGATATAATATGGTATGAAAAGAGGAAAGGGAATGACTACTCCAATTCTAGTTACTAAGCTTAATATGCCACACAATCCAACAAAGCTGGTACTACGACCTAGATTGTTAGAATTGATGAATGAGGGTTTAAACAGAAAACTTTCCATCATATCTTCGCCTGCTGGTTTTGGGAAAACAACTCTCGTGACAGAGTGGATCACAAATAGTAAAGTTTCTGTAGCGTGGTTATCTCTAGATGAAAAGGATAATGACATAACACAATTTATAACTTATTTAGTTGCATCCTTGAGAACACTTAAGGTGGGCTTATTTGAAGAGTTTTCGGAAGCATTTCAAAATCTGAAAACACTCGGCCTAGAATCAGTTTTGACTTTATTAATTAATGAAATAGCAACTGTTTCTGAGAGGTTCATGCTTATTCTTGATGATTACCATGTCATCCAAAATAAATTGGTGAATGATTCTATTATATATATACTCAATCATATGCCAGCCAATATGCATATAGTTATGACAACCCGCGAAGATCCGCCTTTGCCCATTACAAGTCTTAGGGCTCAAAATCAATTGATAGAAATACGCACGAAGGATTTACGGTTTACATATTCAGAAGTATTAGAGTTTATTAATGGGGTAATGAGTCTAAACTTGGCTGATAAGTATATTTCTATTTTAGAAGCACGTACTGAAGGATGGATTGCAGGGTTACAGTTGGCCGCTATTTCAATGAAAAGACGAAAGGATATTGTAGGGTTCATTGAATCCTTTACCGGCAACCACAGTTTTATAGCTGATTATCTTTTAGAAGAAGTTCTTAAACAACTTGATCCGAAGATACAATCATTTTTATTGCAAACCTCCATAGTAGATCGATTATGCGGATCCCTATGTGATGCGCTTTTCCTAGACAAGAGAACTTCTGGACAGGAAAACCTAGAATATCTTCACAAGGCAAATTTATTTGTTATTCCTTTAGATGATGAACAGGAGTGGTATCGCTATCATCATCTATTCGTCGATTTTCTTAGAAAAAGACTAACAAAAAATTACTCTAATAGTACTTCTATAGAAGGCAGAAGTGTTGCTACACTACATGTTCGTGCAAGTCAGTGGTTTGAAAATAATGGCCTGACAAGTGAAGCTATTTATCATGCATTGGCTGCAAAAGATTTTCAAAGAGCGTCTATCTTAATCGAGTTATCATGGTCAACGATGGACAAAAGCCTACAAGCAACAACATGGCTTAGTTGGGTGAAAAAGCTACCTGATGAAATGATTAAAAATAGACCAGTCCTTAGCGTAGGATATGCCTGGGCCCTTCTTGATACAGGTGAAATGGAAGGATTTGAACAAAGACTTCAAGATGCTGAGAGATGTTTGAAAATAGCATCTGATGAAATGAAGGGTGAAGGAGATATTCAGGATATTGTTGTTTTTGACCATGAAGAATATAGTATTCTACCTGCTACAATTGCTACAGCACGTACTTACTATGCAGTGGTTAAGAGTGATATGGAAGCTACAATAAAGTATTCGCAAGAAGCATTAGATTTCATCCCTGAAAAAAATAATGATAAGAAAGGTATTATTAGTGTTTTGCTAGGCTTGGCACAATGGGCAAAGGGAGAATTGGAGACTGCCTATACTACAATAACCAAAAGTACCGTGGATCATAGAATGTTGATAGTTCTTTTAGCAGAGATTCGGGTAGAACAAGGTAAACTTTATGAGGCTATGAGGCTATATGAGAAAGGGTTACAGACTTCCATTAAGAGCCAAGGAATTACGCTCAGTCATTATTTCTTAGGTCTAAGTAAATTGAAGCATATGATGGGTAATTTAGGTGAAGCTAAACGGTACCTTCAACAGAGCTTAGAGGAGGGTAAAAATAGAGCTTTACCAGGTTGGCGATATCAATGGTATCTTCAACAAGCACAATTATTGGAAAGTAATGGTGAATTTGACAAAGCCCTAAATAATTTTCACGAAGCTGAAAAGTATTATATAAAGGGTCCTATCCCAGATATCCAGCCACTATATGCATTAAAGGCTAGGACACTAATAAAACAGGGAAACATCTATCAGGCGAAGGAATGTATTAGAGAAAATGGTCAGTCTATAGAAGAAGAATTCTGCTATCTCGAAGAATTTAAGCATATCACCTTAGTCAGAATTAAAATTGCGTCTTTTAGACAATATAGAAAAAGAAAACTCTTCATTGAGACAATTGAATTGCTAGAATCCTTACTACTAGAAGCTGATAGGGGTAACAGAATAGGAAAAATAGTGGAAATCCTTATTTTACAGGCTCTTGCTTATGAGGCTAATGATGATGTAGAATCAGCAAAGGTAAGCCTTAAGAAAGCAATCAACCTAGCAGAGCCTATGGGGTATTTACAGGTTTTTGTGGACGAAGGGATGTCTATTTACAAGTTATTATTGGAGCCATTAGTCTATGAAACAAATCCAGATTTTGTAAGTAGATTACGATTGGCCATAGAAGCCTCTTCTTCTCAATCGGCCCCAAAATTACTGGAACCATTAAGTGAACGTGAACTAAAGGTATTAAAGCTAATTGCTGAAGGCCTCTCTAATCAAGAAATTGGCGATAGGCTGTTTTTAGCATTAAGTACAGTGAAAGGATATAATCAAAATATATTTGGGAAACTCCAAGTTAAAAGAAGAACGGAAGCTGTTGGGAGAGCTCGCGAGTTGGGATTATTATAATAGATAGGTTGTTTTTTATTTTGGTGCCTCTATTACTTGAGGTACCTTATTTTATTACATAGAAGGTTTTCTGTATTACTATAAGATCTTTCAACAATACTTTTATTAGTACTTAAGTATCTAATGATTTTTGACTTTACTTGATAAATTAGTATGCAGGGAGTAGCTTTTTATTGTGACTGGATGTTTAATTCATCGTCCACTTTCAATTCGATAGATAGTACTCAAATGTTTCATTATCTATTTGAATCAATTAAAAGAATGTTGAAAGAAACATAAAGCCCTTCGCGTTAGGACTAACTTGTTTTTAAAAAAAGGAGTGAATATCATTAAATCGGACAGAAGAACAGCTATGATTCTAGGGGTATTATTAATATTAAGTTTTGTATTTGGAATACTTAGTTCAGTTACAGCGTTAGAATCTCCAGATTACCTAGCAAAATTATCTGAACTAGAAATGCAAGTATTGATTGCAAGTTTTTTTCAGGCAGCAATGTCCTTGGTATATGTATGTATAGCAGTATTATTCTATCCAATACTAAAAAATTACAATGAAAATCTAGCGACAGGATACTTAGGCTTAAGACTAATCGGGGCCGGGTTTCTCTTTGCTGGCATAGGACCACTTCTTCTTATATTAGGTTTGAGTTAGAATTATGTAGTTTCCAGTGAGGTTAACTTATCTTATTTTTATACATCAGGTGAATTACTAAGACAAGGCAGAGACTTTCTAAATCATATAGTTATGATTTTGCCATGGAGCATAGGTGGATTGATACTCTATTATTGTCTATATAAAATTAGAGTTATCCCAAGATGGTTATCGATATGGGGTATACTAGGTTCTACATTTACTCTCCTAGCTACGTTAATGTTAATGTTAAACATCATAGAATTAGTGAGTCCAGTCTACTTTATTCTAAATGCACCATTAGCTTTTGGTGAGCTAATTCTAGCTATATTTCTAATAGTCAAAGGGTTCAACCGCCCTACAATTACATTTAAAGAAAATGAGGGATAGACGATGAGAGTATTAGTTCTTGGAGCAAGCGGCGCTACCGGTAAACTAGTAGTCAAACATTTAATTGAAAGACAAATTACTACTCGGATTCTCATTAGAAAAACGGCAGTTCTACCACAAGAAATAAAAGAAAATTCATTAGTGGAAATGGTAAAAGGGAATATTAACGACTTAAAGGAGTCTGAGCTCAATGATCTTATCCATGAATGTAATGTGATTATCTCGTGTCTTGGTCACAATGGTACGCTTAGAGGGATGTTTGGTAAACCTCGTTATTTAGTATTCGATGCAATTAAAAGAATAAGTGAGACAGTTAAAGACAAGGCCAATCAAAAAGTAAAGCTCATACTTATGGGGACAACAGCGTATACGAACACCTTATTAGGAGAGGTAAATTCAATGGGGGAAAAAATAATCCTTACTTTATTGAAGCTTTTGATCCCACCTCATCGAGATAACATCGAGGCCGCAAATTATCTGATTACCGAAATAGGTAAAAAGGAAGAAAATATAGAATGGGTAATAGTACGACCCGATACATTAATCAATCAAGATGAAGAAAATCCATATAAAGTATGTGAATCTCCTGTAAGAAGCCCTATATTTAATGCAGGTGAAACTAGCAGAATTAATGTAAGTCATTTTATGACTGAACTTGTCACGGATGGTGAAACATGGAAAGATTGGCATTTTAAAACTCCGGTAGTTTACAATAAGTAGTGATCGCAGTTTCTTAATCAGGACGCATTTCCCACTACTTAAAATTTTATTAGGTTTTTTGGCGAGTACATGGTATGCTCTATCTAACCATTTAATACCTGTATCATGTTTTCTCTGAGGCTGGCTAATATGTCTAATCCATTAAATACGAAAATATAGACTTTCATTCGTCTATTTTAGTATTAAATAGGATACGGCATTCATTAGTCAGCTTTTTTGATCCTTATTTATTTTCTTGGCAGCGATCAGATATAGGAAAAAATGCTGGAGCTAGTCGAAAATTCAACAACAGTTAGCCACATTCGGTATAGAGCCAAATATATATCTTTTCCGAACAATAAAAAAAGGACCCTATAATAGAGTCCTTTTTAATAATTATGCTTTGTTTACGTTAGTAGCTTGTGGTCCACGTTGACCTTGCTCTACGTCAAAAGTAACGCTTTGGCCTTCATCTAAAGATTTAAACCCTTCACCTTGGATAGCTGAGAAATGTACGAATACGTCGTCTCCGCCTTCTACCTCGATAAATCCGAATCCTTTTTCTGCGTTAAACCATTTTACTGTACCTTGTTGCATGTTTGTTTCCTCCTGTGTGGATCTATTCCACTTTTTAATACTATTATTGCTCAATTATCAAAGGGGAAAAGTTTAAATACTAATTCTTACCTTAACGACACGAACAAAAATAATTCTTATTTAGAATACCAATTAATATTCATAAAGTCAAATTTTTATTAAATACTTAGTGAGAAAATGACTAGAACCTAGAATCAGACCAACTAATCAAGTGCCCGGTATTCTTTCTGGTACTTCCCTCCGTCTGCAACTTCTGCATGATACAGTGCTTTTACAGCGTAAATCTTCTCCAGTTCGTGCTCAGCCATTAGTTCCTTTAGCTTTTGTTGCAATTCCTTATTATTTTGAATTAGTTTTTGCATTTGTGGTTGGGAATACCTCATAGTGGCAACTCCTTTTTTTATGAACAGCTTACACAAGTACACAAATTTCAACTATTTAATCGCTAAGCTAACCTTCAGTTTCTTTCCTTTGATTGTTGTATTTTCCATTGCTTCTAACACTAACGAACCTTTCCCATTATGAATATCAACGTAGGTTAACGTATCTTGAATAGTAATGATTCCAATATCCTCTGCAGTCACCCCAGCGATATTAGCAATTGTTCCAACAAAATCGACTGGTCGAAGCTTCTTCTTTTTTCCACCACTAAAGTGGAGCTTCATAATATCTTTATTTACCCGTGCCGTTTTATTATTTCTAACAACACGTCGGCCACTTATTTTTTCGTCAAAAGCAGCCTGTCCCCTTGCCACTTGTTCCTTACTAGGTGCTTCCATGTTTGGTATGGGAAAACCAATGTACTTCTCGATGGCCTTGAGATACTTCCCATCGTTTGGTGTGGCAAATGTAATGGCTTTTCCTTTATTGCCAGAACGGCCCGTTCTTCCAGTTCGGTGAACATAACCTTCTTTTTCCAATGGAACATCGTAGTTAATGACTAGCGTTACATTGTCCACATCAATTCCCCTTGCTGCAACATCCGTGGCTACAAGATAACGGAAATTCCCCCGTTTAAAACCATCCATGACGGAAAACCGGTCTTCTTGCTCTAATCCACCATGAAGTTTTTCACACGAATAATTGGCCCTCTCTAATTCGGAAAACACCGTATCCACATGCTCTTTCGTATTGCAAAAAATGATACAACTGTCTGGATTCTCCACGACGGTTAAATCTTTAAGGAGTGATAACTTCCCTTTTGGGTTCACCTCCAGGACATGATGTTCAATGGAAGCAGTGGTAATCCCTGAAGACACTATCTCAATGTGCTGGGGATTTTCCATATATTTATGACAAAGATTCTCCACATCTTTAGGCAAGGTCGCTGAAAACACCATCGTCGTTCTGTTTGCAGGAAGTGCTTTTATTATCGCTTCCACATCATTAATAAAACCCATATTTAACATCTCATCGGCTTCATCGATAATAAGATATTTTATTTCCTCTAAGGCAAGGGTTTCCCTTTCCATATGGTCCTGCACCCGACCTGGTGTACCAACAACAACATGATTTCTTTGTTTCAATTCCTCTTTTTGTTTCGCGAAAGGTTCTTTTCCAAAAACAGCCATGGTTTTGATCAACTTAAACCTACCAATATTGGCAATATCCTCACGCACTTGAACGGCAAGCTCTCTTGTTGGTGTGAGAATGAGTGCTTGCGGTTTTCTTTCCTCCCAACTCATCATTTCACAAATAGGGATTCCGAAGGCTGCTGTCTTTCCACTTCCCGTTTGAGATTTGACTACTAGATCTTCCTTATTCATGGCAAGTGGAATGACTTCCCTTTGAACCTCTGTTGGCATTTCATATTTCATTAATGTCAGTGCTCGATTTATTTCCTCACTTAACTGATACTCCTTAAAACTACGTCCATTCATACCGTAACCCCATTTTTTTATAGTTATTTTACCTTTATTTGCATTCTAACATACACAGTAGTACATGGTTATCTAAACGATAACCGGGTATAGAGTTAATAGTAGAGTAGAATTTTTTCCTAGGAGGATTTATCGTGAAAACAAGCCAATCCCTACTATTGTCTCAAGAAGATATCCGAGAAAAACAAACATTTCCTAGCTGGTTTTATTCTGAATATGATAATTTTCGTGAAGTCGTTACGAAAAAAGACTTTCCCTGCTATTTTGGTCAAAGTGCGGAGAGAAAAGGAGAGCTTCGTTATTCCTATATTACCAAAGACGATTGGTCAACACTTCCAGATACATTAGGTGAGTTTTTACGTCTTTTCGATGGTACTCACAAGACACGTCATGGCTTGTTTGTCTTCGTCGAACCAGAGAAGCACGCAAGAAGTATTGAATACTATCGAGAGTATTTTTGGGAGATCCTTCAATACATTCATCGACAAGACAAAGCTGGCTGGCCAACTGATCAACCGACAGACCCAGATCATTATTTATGGGATTTCCACTTTCAAAAGGAACCTATTTTTGTTTTCGGAAATGCCCCTGCCTATAAACAAAGGAAGACACGGGATTTAGGAAATAGCCTTATCCTTGGATTTCAGCCTAGAAGAATCTTTGAAGGCCTCGAGGGAACAGAACCTGGTGGAGCGATGTCCAGAGAAAAAGTGCGTGAAAGGGTAGAAGCGTGGGATCAGTTGCCTACACATCCGGATATTAGTCATTACGGTGACCCAACCCATAACGAGTGGAAACAGTTTTTTATAGGGGATGATGCTGAACCAATTAAGGGTAAATGCCCATTCCATGTGGAAAAATAAAGAGTGGGTCCCCGTCACCACCTGTATAAAGTTGATTCCC
Organism: Evansella tamaricis; assembly: GCF_019042215.1. Taxonomy (GTDB): domain Bacteria; phylum Bacillota; class Bacilli; order Bacillales; family Salisediminibacteriaceae; genus Evansella; species Evansella tamaricis. Next base: position 8,218 of record NZ_JAHQCS010000077.1, read on the forward strand.
AAAAGGGGATGACATAAATAAGGTATGGTCCATAGCGCAGTGCTAATTCCTGTACTCTGGGCCATCATCCATTTATACAGACACAAATATTCCTTCGTCGGCGGTCAGGAACCTCAATCAGGAACCTCAATCGGGGGGATTCTGTTGTCCTCAACTGGGCACCACGAGCACAATAGAAGCGAGGAATTTGATTCTATTTGAATATAGCCATTAGCAAAAGACCATTAATCTCCATTAACAACCCTTTACTTGATCTACATAATAACAACTGTATTGATAGGATTTACAGTATTTCTTTACTTTTGTAGCGTATTCTACTAATTCATCCGCATTAAAGTAGGTGCGATGTTGATTTGTGGCAACAGCAACAGATAGAGAGAATAAATTCGTTTTTTTTCTAGTTCCGTTTCGATCATTGGAGATGATATATTTTTGCTCCAGATGAATCGGGGAATAGGCATTTTCCACAATTTTTGTAAAATCGCGAATGAGGTCCGTACAGATCGTTTGATACTTATAATGCTCTAGAATAATGAGAAAATCATCTCCCCCTATGTGACCAAGAAATCCATCCACATTCTCCATACAACTTTGCAATAGTGCAGCAGTTGCTTGAATAACTCGGTCTCCTTTTAAGAATCCATACGTATCATTGTAGGATTTGAATCGATCAATATCCACATATATTACACAGAACTGATTACAAGTCAGGGTTTCCTTCAGCTTTTTATCAATCATCTGATTACCTGGCAGACCAGTTAGTGGGTTTTGATAGCTAGCTAGTTTTGCTTGAACCTCTGCCATTTTTATCAGTAAATCTTTTATACTTACCACACCAAAGTACTCATCATTTTTCGTTACAATAATATAGTCATACAGTTCCTTGTTATCTCGAGCCATTGCTTTTTGACTCACATCCACGATTGGTGTAGTGAAGTCCACCACTAAAATGGAATCATTCATAATATAACTAATAGATCTCCCCATATACAGACTGTATCCATACAACGTTCCTATTTTTTGATAAAACTGGTTCCTTGTAGTAATGGCAATTGGTTTGTTCTTATCTTTGACAACAATTCCTTGGCATAATGAATCACTACTAAACAATTGGTCAATGTCATGGTTGGTGGATTCAACTGTGACTGCAGGCGCTGGAATGGCCAAATCACCAATTATATTATTCATATTTGGTCCTCCATTTTGTTATGAGAAAATGATTTCACTAGGCTTAGCAAGGGCATATCCTTGACCATAATGGACGCCCATTTTTTTTAAATAAAGCAAATCTTCCTTTTGCTCGATACCTTCTGCAATGAGTTTTGTTCCCGTTTCGTTGGCAAAATCCAGTAGTAAGCTTACCATCTTCTGCTGTGATTTACTTATGTGAATGTTATGTATTAACGAACGATCAACTTTGAGAAATTCAGGTGTGAGGTGTACTAGTGCTTTGAGACTGTTAAACCCACTTCCAGCATCATCTACTGCAATGCGAAATCCTTGGGAACGATAGTTTGATAGGACACGTTCAAACATCAAATAGTCAGTAACCGATTGTTTTTCTGTAATTTCAAAAATGATTTGGTGAGGTTGGATGTTGTAATCTTGAAGTAGTTTCATTGTTTCCCCGGTTTTATAATCAGAATCCATTAGCACTTGAGGGTGGACATTTAAGAATAATAGTCGGTCTTTGTGCCATGGATTCGAAAGACTACTTTGATAAAACTTTGTTAACGCTTGATTCCTACAAAGCAAATCTATCTTAAATACTTGGTTAGTTTTGCCGATAAAATCATAAAATTTCTCAGTAGATGGGAAGGATTTTGACAATGGTGGTCGATTTAACGCTTCGTATCCAAGTGTTTTCTCTTCTTGAAGGGAGAATATCGGCTGAAAAAAAGTAGTCATACGCTTATATCTTATAATCTTCATTAATGTAAGATATTTGTTTATTTCAATAGAGGTTATACGATTGAGTTGATTTGAGCGAATGTAGGAAAAGATATCCGTTACGGGCTGGTAAATATTTATTGTTTTCATTAATATAATTACCTTTCTACAAGAAAAATATCGAAATATGTCATCATAAGGATAGCATGCTAAATTAAACAAAAGATAAAGGAAATGTAAATGTTTCATTAAGAAATGGAAAAGGAGGGCCTTAAGTCAAATATCACTTAGGCCATAGTAAGGTAGCTTTTCCTTCCTATGGCCTAAGTGATATTAGGATACTTTGACAGGCATAGTGGGGGTTCTTTTCGACTAACCATACGTTATTATCTGTTCCCTAGTTAACATATCTTCCATAATCAGGTTTAGCAATATCATCAAAGTTTTTGACCAATTTATTTAAACTCTTTGTTAACAATTCACCAATCATAGGTTGACCATGTCCTGTAACTGCGACAGATGGTTTTAATTCGGCTAACTTAATGACAGATTCCTTGGCAGATTTCCAATCTGGTGTCAAATACCTTGGAGGTCCACTGATCTCTAATTCTTGGGTTAAAACTTTGTAGAGGTATTCTTGTTTAACAGTAACAAAAGCATCACCTACGATTAACGCTTTATCATTGTCTCTAAACAAAGAGACATGACCTGGTGAGTGGCCAGGAGTATGTATCCATTTAAAACCAGGCGTATTAGGTACAGAACCATCAGAAGGTAAAGGTTTAACATTGTTTCCTAAGTTAATTGGTTCATTAGGAAACAGCGGTGACAATTTAGCAACCATCCCCCCTTCGACAGTGGAATCTGGTTCTGGATAGCTCTTTTGCCCAATTAAGAAGGGCATTTCTAACTCATGTGCATAGACAGGTACGTTCCAATGTTCTACTAGTTCAATTATAGCCCCCACATGGTCAAAGTGACCGTGCGTTAATATAATTGACTGTGGGCGACTGCTTTTACCGAATCGACTTTCAACCACTGATATAATTTCTTTTGCTGAATTTGGCATCCCCGCATCAACTAATACAAATTCATTTGTTATGGGGTTACCAATCAAATGAATATTAACTATTTTTACTGTATAACTGTAAAGGTCTGATAGTACCTCTAAACCTACGCCACTCCCAATAGAAGTTGTCGGAATGGATTTATAATCACTTCCATAATTCATTTGCTCGTCCATAAATATTCCCTCCCACAAAAGTTAATCGAATATAATGTTTCCTTAAATAATTTTTATATGAAATAAATTGAAAAATTGGAGTGGTATATTATTGAATATAGATGAGCAATATCTGAACAAAAAATGAAAGCGATAAGCAAATTAGCAACCAGTGGTAGTGTGTAGTGAATATTTAGCAACATAAAAACAATGGCACGAATAATCTTCGTACCATTTTCGAAAATATTTTTAATAATCAGTCGTATATGAATTCCAATAACCTACCCAAGCTGGATAGGGCCTTATAAAGGCATAGTAACGGTCACTGCCATTATACTGAGACTCCACCTAATTAGAGGCCACTGAAAAAGTTTAAAACCACTTTTTCAGTGCCTTTTATTTGTATGGCAATGGCTACGCTCATTGCTTAGAGGGACTGTAAAAGTGGAAAAGCACCACTTTTTCAGTGCCATCCCTAATTAGGGCTACTTATCGAAAATCATTAAAATATCCCCTTAAAGAAACTAGCCACTACCCTCGGGAAAAATAAAGCGATGTCTATCAAAAAATCAAACCACAACCAAGCAGAAGAATCTTTATCCCGTTTTCTTTTTTTGCCCATGCGAATTACCTCCTCAGAAATGCACTTTATTTCCCATACGAATCAAGGGAAATGAGGTTTCACCAAAGTTCCCTACACATAAGATAGGAAACACGGGGACAAGGCTCCAACAACTGAGTTGTGGTACTCAGCATTTACTTGAAGAGGCATTAAAGGTAACGTTTATCCCTGCTGCCCACTGAGTTATTTACTGGCACTTCTACGAGAATAGAGAGACTTCATTTCATGGAAAAGTGTTTTATAGTTTAATAGGAGGTGGTTTAATATCAGAGCTGTCATAGTAAATGCAAAAAACGTATGAATTTGAATTAAATGATGTTTATCAAATCCCAAAAATGTCCAACCAGTTTCCCGTGCAATTCTTCCTGTTGGTGATAACCAAAGAGAAAAGCCAGTTGAGAATAGAAGTAGAAACAGGACAACCAACAAAGTGGAGATAACACCTTTCAACAAAAGTCTATTCCTTTTCATATTAATTCTCCGTTCCATTTTTATTTGACACCTTTGTTTATAACAAATAATTGACTGGAACTTTTACCGCCACTAGTTACTCCCCCATTAAACTGCTATTCCAATTTTCTTCATTAAAAATACTCCTTTTCATTCTAAAGGAGGGGGTGTGGAAAATACCATGGAGTATACCCGATTTCCTCTATATAGTGTAGACGCTAATCATTTCAACTTTGTTCCATTGCATAAATATTGAGAAATAGTCAGGTTAAATCCTTCCACGCCCGACACCACACGGGACAAAGTTCCCTCCTGTCCCAAAATGATATAATCGTATAAAAAGTAGGTGATTCGATGTATTTGAAGAGAATAACCCTTTTACGTGAAAACATTCCTTCCTTTGAGAAGTATCCCTTTTCGATTCCTTCCATAAAGGAACTAGATACGATTCATTTTACTGGCAAAGTGACTTTTTTTGTGGGGGAAAACGGATCCGGGAAGTCGACCTTACTGGAGGCGATTGCCGAAAAGACCGGGTTCAACACGGCTGGTGGAGGGCGGAACAATAGCTACAACATCCACGCCGCAGACGCTGATCTTGCCGATTTTTTAAGACTTTCCTGGATGCCGAAGATCACAAATGGATTTTTCCTACGGGCAGAATCCTTCTATCAATTTGCTACCCACATCGATGAGGTCGCAGAGGAGGATCCGATTGTCCTTGATGGTTATGGTGGACGATCATTGCACCAACAGTCCTATGGCGAATCTTTTCTTTCCCTTTTCACGAATCGGTTCGGTGGGAAAGCAATCTATTTACTAGATGAGCCAGAGGCCGCCCTGTCCCCGCAGAGACAACTATCCTTTCTGCGAATCATCCATGACCTGACCACTCGGGAGAACTGCCAGTTTATCATTGCCACCCATTCCCCAATTCTTTTGGGATATCCCGGTGCAACAATCTTGAGCTTTGATGATGAAAAAATAGAGTCGGTCGAATACGAGCGGACGGACCACTTTCAAATCACGAGCTATTTCTTAAACAATCGAGAGAAATTTTTGAAGGATATTCTGGAGTAGGTTGATCGGAGTCCCAAAATAGCTTGTTCCTTTGGTATAAAGGAGACCTTTTTTGCCATTGCAAGGAGCAGTTATTTCGTTTACCCTTGGGTGGAGAACGTATGATTAATGATGTAAGGAGTAGTTATCTTGCCTGTAAAAACTGAATTTGACGAACTAATAAACTATTTTTTTCACAACAAAGAATCAGCACATGTGTATGAAGGTGCAAGGGGATACAACAATTCCACTCGTATTCTGGAACGAGATGCTAAAAAATATAGTATGCGTATCTATGAAACGCATAAAGACGAATCAAAAGTCCGTTTAGAGCATGAGGTATTGTTAAAATTGAATGATATACATGATCTCCCGTTTCGTGTGCCTGTTCCGTTGACGAAGGATGGCTCATCTTTCCTGAGGTTGCCATCCAATAAAATCGGATGCATTTTCAACTATATTGAGGGAGAGAATCCAGTTTTTGATACGAAAGATGTTCTTTTTTCCTATGGGGAAAGTGTGGGGCATTTAATGGATGCTTTGGGTAGTGTTGAGTTAGAGCAGCCCGTCATCTACAGGCCCTATTATGAAATTGAGCATACGCATCCTAGCTGCCCCATCAGCAAAGTAGAAGCGTGGTGTAGTAACCCGCCAAAACCGTTCATCACATTTAAAAAGGAACTTTCGTGGATTGCTACCCAACTTACCGATTTCAAACGGGGTATTCCAAAAATAAAAACTCTACCTCACCAGTTAATCCATGGTGACTTAAATGAATCTAATGTGTTAGGAAACGGGCAACAAACGATCCATGCCATTCTCGATTTCGAATTTGCAACGAGAGATGTTCGTATCATGGAAGTTGCCGTTTGTATTTCAGAAATCCTTTCTAAAGAAACGAACGAAACCGTGTTTTTAAATAAAATTCATCACTTTTTCTCAGGTTTATCAACGAACACGAGTTTGTTGGACGAGGAAATGGTAGCATTGCCTGTGTTAATTCAACTTCGGAGACTAGATGTCTTCGTTCATTTTTTAGGGCGTTATTTAGATGGAGTTGATGATAGCTCGATACTAGAAGAACAAATCATGATTACAGCTGCTAACCCGAACTGGTTAGCTACTGGTGCTAACAAAATGCTTCGTTTATGGGAATACGAGTAATTTTTCCCTTTGTGCATGTAGCTGAGAGAGGAGAAGCCATGTTTCGTTTTCTTTTGTATTTTTCAGGAATCTTACTATCCAGTTTAGGAATTGCCCTATTTGTAAGGGCGGATGTCGGAGTAGGATCAGGGGAAGTATTTGCTATTGGATTGTCGCTTCATCTCCCTATTTCAGTAGGGGTGGGGTATATGACACTTCATCTACTAGTTGTTTTATCCAACTCCATCCTTGGAAAAATAATCCCTAACCCGTTTTGTATTATCCCAATTTTTTTAAGGGGAATAACCGTTGATTTTTGGCTATATATTCTCGATCCCTTTCATCCTATAAATCTAGTATTTCGATGGTCCCTAGTTATTATTGGACTACTATTGATGGGGATTGGGTTAGGTTCTTACATTTTATCGAACCTCCCAAGGATCCCGGTGGACGATTTTATGTACACGCTAGCAAAAATGACAAAAATGAAAGTTCGTACGGCTAGAACTACATTCGAGGTGACCATTGCTTTTATTGGATTTTTGTTAGGAGGCCCCGTTGGATTAGGGACAGTTGTCATCGCCTTAGGTTTAGGCCCATCTGTACTATTCTTCGTTAACCTTTTTCAAAAATGGTATCGTGGTGTTCCAAAACCAGCAAAAAGTGCCTGATCGTGGAACACCTTTGTTCCCCTGTGATTCAATCAAACCTCTTTACCTTACACCTTTCACTTTTTGCTAAACGTCTCTAGTTGATTTAACTGATGATTTATTTCTTCTTTATTAAGGTTAGAGCCAATAATGACAATATTTGTGGGAAAATGGATTGGCTCCTTTATATAGTTCAAAACACCGTAAGCATACTGCACAATATAGGTTCCATTCGGGTCTGAATCAAGATTTATAAAGCCTTTCACTCTTAATATTGAATCTGGCATTTGCTTAAACCACTCTTCAAGACGTACCTTTTCAATGGGGACTGTAAACTGATAAGTCATTGTCTGAACCCGTAAGTTGTCTTTTAGATGAAATTTATCTGGCTGTTTGTCAAACGTTCTCTCCCTTGAGCTAAGTGCTGATAAGGTTACATTTGAATAATTGGTCATATGAACGTTCGCAGATGGATTTACTTCTTGAATCTCATCTTTCAATGTATTTAATTCTTTGATAGAAAACATATCTGATTTGTTTAAAATTAGATTATCTCCATGCTTCACCTGCTCAACCAATAGTCTTTCATACTGTTGTTTCATTTGACTCTTCTCCTGCCACCTTTTTAAATCAACAACCGTTACGATTGATTTCAAATGGATATAAGGTGCTATAGTCGGTGACATACATGCATCTAGTACTTCCATGGGATGTGCTACTCCTGTTGTTTCAATGTAAATAACATCTAATTTATGTTCTTGATATAAGGAAAGTAGTTGAATTTCCAACTCATCTTTCATCGTACAACAAATACATCCCTTAAGTAATTCTTTAAGTGGTGTCTTATCTCCTATAAGATTAGTATCCACAGAAAAATCACCAACTTCATTCATTACTACTGCTACATTTCTGCCTAGTTCTCTTTCTTCGATTAGTAAATTTTGAAGTAACGTTGTTTTCCCACTACCTAAAAAACCTGCTAATATAAATACTTCCACTTTATCCACGATAGACTAAACTCCCTCATACATTTTGTTTTGATTTATTTGCTAAGTGCCTGAATGTCATAGTGCACGATTACCCTCTAACCGGTCAAATATTCAGACGCTTTCTAAGCTTTTCAAAAACTAACACTAAATAATTCCTCATAAGGAATTGGTATTTAAGATCATTGTATCTTTTGCTAATGTCATTCATTCATCTAACTATACCACGCCTCCCGCAGCATTCGTTAATCAACTGAAAAAAAGCCCTCCAAAAAGTTATATGTGTTACTACCTGTTTCAAAATTGCTAGTTAGGTTATAGAAAAATAGAAGGGATTTCAAGACTGTTAGTTCCCTTATTTATGGAAAGCTATGAAAGGATGAACTCAAGTGAAAGCATTATTTTTAAATTGCTCTCTTAAAGCTAGTAATGAAGCCTCTCACACAAGTGCGCTTTTAACGGAAGCAGCAGAGTGGTTTAAACGTGAAAACGTGGAAACTGAAGAATTACGAATCGCTGACTATCATATTCTCCCGGGCATGGAGCCGGATATGGGAAATGGTGATGAATGGCCAAAAATCATGAAGAAAGTTCTTCATGCTGAAATTTTAATTGTTGGAACTCCCATATGGATTGGGGAGAAAAGCAGTATTTCCACTCTCGTCATGGAGAGACTTTCTGCCTCAAGTGGAGAAACAAATGATAAGGGGCAAGGAATTTATTACAATAAAGTGGCAGGAGCCGTCGTAACAGGTAATGAAGACGGTGCGAAACAATCCGCTAAGTCCCTTTTATACGGTTTGCAGCATATAGGGTTTACAGTACCACCAAATGTAGACGCCTATTGGGTGGGAGAAGCAGGTCCTGGACCATCTTATATGGATACAAACAAGGATAACGAGTTTACTAAGGAAAATACAAAAAAGATGGCCTATAATTTAGTTCATTTCGCCAACATGCTTAAAGAGCACCCCATCCCGACGAAGGGAAATACGTAAATTCGGTACCTGACCCCAAGTACGGAAGCTTGAAATTGTAAGAAGAGGCTGGGACATAACTAAAGTGTTTAATTGAAAATCCGAACAATACACATCGATAGCAAAGGAAATATACGAGCGTACTGTCTCTTCCTCTAAAAGCTAATGCTGACGAAGTGTATCCGTCGAGACAACTCGAAGCATTAGCAAGGAAGTAGACGCTCGTTCCTGCGGGATTAAAGGCAAGGGTGAGACCCCACAGTGCTAATAATACTAAAACTAATGATATTAATCCTCTTCTCGATGCGGCTGAAGTTGTTTCTAAAAACAAAAAGAAAAAAATAAATTTTATTGACACCCATACTAGACAAACATATTGGATACGCAATGATATCCTTGAAGCATTAACAAAGATTGCTGGAAATGAAAAAGGAGAAAAGACGAAAATTATTAATGCAGCTCTTGAAGAACATATCCTAAAGCTAGCCGAAAACAAAGATGACTAGGATTTATCTCTAGTCATCTTTGTTTTTTCTTTGATTAGTATTATTATAAGGTGTTGATTATTATAACGAAAATATCCTTTCTATTTTTAGGTTTCATTCACGTACCCTGTCTGCTTAAGTAAATTTTTATAAAGTTAATGCATTATCGGATAAAGAACCACAATATTAAATATATACTCCCTACTACAAACCAGACTGAAATTGTGACGAAACTTCTTGTTTTGCTATTTTCAATATATTTCGAAGCAAAAAATTCAGTTAAGCCACCTAAAAAGAAAAGTGAAATTAAAATAATCCAATCATTCAATTTACTACCTCCTTTTATTAATGTACTCATTGTGCAATCTTCAAGTTAGTCAAACGAGCAAAAGACTATAATCTGGTAAACTCTTATAATCTTAGTTTATCATATGCTTCCATATTTGGTATTAAACATCCTTATATGATCATTTATCTTATTGTTGTATATTGTTGTATTATCTTTATCCACACAAATATTAATGGTATATTTTTACCACTTTCACACAATTAAACAGAGCAATGATGATTATTTTTTGCCATTACTGGAAAATATTAATAGTATATTTTTATCATTTTTGGAAAATTCAGAAAAAAATACAAGGTTATTACGCATGAACGTAGAATAGTGAGAGTGTGCGCACATAAAAAATATTAAGGCGGAAAAAATGAAAAGTTCTAAAATCGGTCTCGCGTTGTCACTGTTAGCTTTTCTCATGGCATTTACGACTGTATTTTCACCCTACGCAACAAAAGCAAATGATTTAGACCTTCAATTTTTACCTGATGGATCACTAATTCTTACACCTGAACAAAAGGAATTTCAAGAGTTCGTAGACAAAGTAGATCCTTATGTTGAAGTTAACAAAAGCAACAAGAAGTTCCAGTTAACTAAGGATGCAAAAGAAAACCTTGATAGAGCTACACTAAAAGAGGCTCAAAAATTCCTTAATGAAAGAAACAAAGAACTAAAGCACCAACTTGACGAGTTTTCTATTTCAGCAGATGGAAATGCTTTAGAAGCCACGCTAGAGTCTGCGGACGAATTTGCTCCAATGTCGTCTGCACACATTAGAGCAACAAACAGATGGTATGGTTTCGACATATGGTTTTCTTCCAGTTTTGTTCAAGCATTTAGCGACAATATCTTATTATTTGGAGCAACTGTACAAGGAATTAACACTGCTCTGTTAGTCACTTTAGCTGCATTCAAAATCTCCCCTCCTGGTTGGGTGACTTCCGCAGTTACAGCTATAGCATTTCTCGGGGCTTGGTTATTTATATCAAGAGATCAAGGTTGTGGTGTTAATTTAAGAGTAATAACCATTTCTCCTATCGGTGCCCCTATACCAACAGTATGGAATGCTTGCTAATAATCTAATATCCAAATATAGTTTAGAAGTGAGTAGATAAAAAAACAAAATCGTCTACTCCCTATACTTTGGGTGGGTATAGTTGTAACTCTTTTTCTGTTGTGACTATTCACAAATTAACAAAACGAAATGAATATATGCACGATTACTGTTGATTTTCTTAAATCAACAGTTTTTTTCTATCCTTAAACTACAAATATAAACTCTCATAATAGTACGCTCATCAAAAGAAAAATTTGGATCAATTCCATAAAGGCGTGTGGACATATAATTTGTTAGTTAAGTTGCATAAAAATGAAACAAAAGTGAAACAGAAGTTAATTCGTGGCGTTATCTGGAGCAATAGAAGTTTAATTAACATTATTTCTCTCGATTACTAAATATTTTGTACAGATTAATCTCCTTTAAATTCTCTCTTTAAATCTTCCACTCTCCCATCCATTTCCTTTAAATGCCCTTCTAATTTGTTGAGATTATCCTGCGCCCTCATAATGGTTTCTTTTAAGTTCGTCGTAATTTCTGCGGTATATGTAGTTGTCCTGTCTCCTTTACCCCGTCGTTTTCTCCCTTTTATTGGCCGCACGTTGAACCCAACTCCTTTTTGACCAGTGTTAGTCATTTTTTTTTCCTTTTTCTTTATCTCTAAAAGAGGAATCATCCTTGAGTAAATCCATTTTAGCAAAACCTTTTGTATATTCGCCCTCTTCTTTTAATGTTGACGTTATCGAACGAACTAACGCTTCCTGCTTGTTTAATAAACCAATCTTTTTGCATGATTCGAGCCCACCCCTCCAAAAAAGAGTGGAGCCTTAGTAGCATAACGGACACAACGGCTTCTTCCACGGTCGCAACCCGTTAGCATTCCTGTTGTTTTTTACATTGATACCATTACATTATCATTCATTTGTAACTAATTTTACTTTCCCACTTATTCAACTTTTTGCTAACTAACTTTCCGAATTCTTCTTCATCTTCAGATAACTTATAATACATAGCTAAGGCGACCAAAACAACATCGATACATTCTTCTTTTACATCATCGATTCCTAACTGTTTATAGTCACTTCCACTTGCGTTATGATAGGATAATACAGCTTGAGCTGTTTCTCCAACTTCCTCGGTTAACTTTAATGCCATTTGTTCTATCGTTTTGGGTTCTTTTTCACTAAGTAACTTTATTTCTTTTAGCAATTGCTCCATGATTTTTGTCCTCTTTTAATTTATTTTTTTATTACCATTTATGTATATATGCACCCTCATATGTTTTGAGCTTATTAACTAACTCTTTTGAATCTCTATCAATAACTATTAAATCTTTATACTCTTCTTTAACAAACCCTTGTTCAATCATATGGTCAAAAAGCGATATTATAGGAGAGTAATAATCATTAATATTGAGTAATGCACACGGTTTATTATGGTACCCGAGTTGAGCCCATGTAAATACTTCAAACCATTCTTCTAAAGTTCCAGTACCACCAGGTAATGCAATAAATCCGTCAGCATATTCTGCCATAACTGCCTTTCTTTCATGCATTGTGCTAACAACATGTAATTCAGATAGTTGTTGGTGAGCTATCTCAACGTTTTTTAACTTCTCTGGGATAACACCTATTACTTTACCACCTGCATTCAGTACAGCATCTGCAACTGCCCCCATACAACCGACTTCGGCTCCTCCATAAACAAGGTCCATCCCATTATCTACTAATACTTTCCCCAGTTTTTCAGCTTCTTCCATATACATTGGATCAATTCCTTTACTAGAACCACAGTAAACTGCAATTGTTTTCACAAAAATTCATCCTCTCACAAGTAAAGTCAATACAATACAACTCTAAATATATTAGCATGATTTTCTGTAAAAAAATAGAAATGTACTACACTTAAATAAGAAAAGCGTAAGCGCCTAGGCTCAGATGGACTGTCCCCATTGGGGCTACACCCTATTTTCAAAAAGTATGTACCTTCTTTTTCACATCGACATATGAAAGAAAGAGGGGTGAGAATAATGGAACAGGAGGAAAGTAAACAACCAGATCAGTTAGTGATTACCAGCTCGTTAATTATATTGACCATTATCATATCCATCTTATTAGAAGCAGAAGTTATTCCAGCTCTTATTTACTCTGTTATTTTAGTTCTCATTACTGATGAATCGAATCAAAGTATCATACTTATCCTGTTAGGGATCATCTTAGTCATAACAAACCTTTAATAGGAAAATTGGATTCCTTTATAAATGGCTATCCTGAAAATAACTATGTTCCGTTGATACTCGTTACAGTTGTCTCGTACCAACTAGGCTTAGCCATATTTTCATTCTCAATGGTGCAAAATTCCCCTTTCATGGAGCTCTCTATTAGAAGAATGTGTTAAACTTCAGAAAATATAAAGGACTTCCATCATGTATGGAAGTCCTTTATACGTTTATTCATCTGTTTGAACAAACGTTACCCAATAGTCACAAAATTTATTAAACACTACTTATTTTGGGGCTCACATTATTTCAGAATCCCATCACCATCGTTTTAACTAGTAATCTCTTGTTTTGTTCTATTCTAGCCAATTATCGTCCTTCGATTGGAAGATATAACTTCTTCTCCATCCTTTATCACTATTATATAATCGCCTGTTTCGTAATCAAATGTTTGGTCACCAACAGTGTAAGGCTCAACGTCCCATTTGACAGTTACTATATACGTGCGAGTACCTTCTGTATCAGAATATCTATCTGGAGCAATCCTTACGATTTCAAAATCATCTAAAAAACTGCTCAAGTATGGTTCAATGACATTCTCTTCTAGTTGCTCTAACTGCTTCATTCCTGGATGTGGTATGATAAACGGCAACAGAAATAACATTACTAGTCCTATAATGAGAATAACATATTTTTTTCCAAGTTTCTTTTTCTTTGGTGCACCCATATTTATCCCCCTTACTATATTTTATCTAAATTTACGAATGATCCTGAGATAAGTTTCATATAGGGAGGGACAGCGAGAAACGGCGCCTGACCCCCAGTACGGTGATACAGCACCTTGCCGGGGGTCAGGCACCTCAAAGAGGAGTCGTTTTTCAGTGGTCTCAACCTGTCCCTGTCCCCGACACCCCGAGTCCTATGCAATTAAACTTTTAAATACATGATCGATTGTAATTCTGAAAAACCAAGCCTTTTATATACATCTTTTGCGAAGTTAGAAGCATACACATTTAGACGAACTTCACTATAGCCTTTGTTCTTTAATTCATTTACACTTTCTTTAATTAAAACTTTAGATAACCCTTTCCCTCGGTGCTCAGTCAGTACATGCAGGTCAAAAATAAAACCCACCTTTTTTTCAGAGATATAATCCATGTTTTCACCGATTAATGCCCATCCCTGGATTTCTTCTTCTTCATTACAATGGACGAGATAATAAGCTCCAGAATTTAAAACAGATGTGAGAAGTTCTTCTGCTTTTTCCTTACTAATACCAGGCTTTTTATTCATTCCTTCATTTAATGAATCTGCTGCTTTCGTTAATATAAACTCTTTTTCCATCTCCGTTGCTTGATGTAACATACCCATCCCTCCTCTTTAAAACTACTTCTAGCATACTAGGAACATCCAAAAGGAGGTGGGAAATATTGTGAAACATTTTTAACATTTTATGAAGGGAAGGGGAGGAGCTTAGGATTACAGTGGAGGGAATACCAATTTTAGTGGTCTTTTTTGTGAACCTAATTTGTCTCTTATTTTTCAATTATTGCAACTTTTTTAAACTCATAAACCCATTGTACTTGGAGATTTTTAGCATTGAAGTTATTTACTACGCAGTAAGGGTCCTTATACGACAAAACGATCACTTTTGAAGTGACCGCCATAAAGAATATATATTTCGTTACCAGTATTGTTGTACTCTGCAGTCGAATTGCTCTGTTGTTTTTCGTATTTCTTATTCAACATAAGCTACCTTTACTTGAACAACCCCAAAATAGCAATAGGAATTCAAAACGTAAATACTAACAGAACAACAAATGGATGGTTCTAATTAGAAATGCTGTCAGACCAACTCATCTACTAGCTTCAATATTTCTCCGGCCTTACCTTCAATCATAAGGTCAAAGTTGTGATGGGTAGTATCAACCTCGGCATTAATGTAGACGGTTTTACCATTTGTCATTTTGGGAAGTTGACTAGCTGGATAAACTTCAAGGCTTGTTCCGATCACTATTACAAGGTCTGATTTTTGAATATGGGTAAGTGAATCCCTCCAGCTCTCTTCAGGTAACATTTCCCCAAAAAGAACGACACCTGGGCGAAGTTTTCCACCACAATACTTACAATTACTTTCACTTAAAAAATCCTCCTCTTCCGCAGACATAGCGCAATTTCCACAACGAAATTTGTGAATCGAACCATGAAGTTCATAGATATTCTTGCTACCAGCTAGGGTGTGAAATCCATCAACGTTTTGTGTTGCAATCGCTTGAATCAGTCCTTTTTGTTCCCAATCTGCTAATATATCATGGCCTATATTAGGTTTGCATTGCTTAAGTCCATTGATCCGCATGCTATAAAATTCATGGAATAAGTCATAATCGTCCCTCAGTGCATCGGTAGTTGCAACCGTTCTCGGATCAATATTATTCCACCAACCTTCCTTGGAACGAAAGTCTGGGATATTTGATTCGGTGGACATACCTGCACCTGTTAGTATCGTTGTGTGAGTTGAGTTTTGGAGCCATTTGGATAAAGTATCAACTTTTGGTGAGTATTCCGGTAGACATAATGAAGACCATTTTTTTAATCGATAAGAGTTAATACGGTCACCGTACTTCCCCTTAACCTCCTTTTGTAATGCACTCCAAACACGTTTTCGAAAAGCAGGATGAACTTCACGAGGATTAAGCATTGGCCACGGATAATGATCTAGTAGCTTGATAGCTTTTTCCCAAGAGGTAGCCTCATTACCACGATTAGATATAGGAGATTTCAATGTGCAGACTTTTTCCGTTGACTTTGTAGGTTGAAAGGATTCGTCCTCTAGATCATCGAAGTTCATCTCATTAACAGCTTTTTTAAATACCCATTCTCCAGAATGTTGCTCTTTCCCCAGCAACGTAATACTTCCTCCCTCTGCGCCTAACGAAAGAATCGTTTGCCAGTCATTTTCCATAGCTTTATTCACTCTCCTCCTAGTTATTATCCATGTATGAATCGTAATGCTTTTTGAAATAAGGATCTGTTTTCATGATTTCTTTTAGACATTCCATTTGTTCATCATCAATTACAACCGTTCCATATTTCGAGTAAATATTTTTATATAAATTTACGGTTATATATGTTTCCCGCTCTGCTTCACATTGAATTGATTCAACGGCTTCTAATCTATTACTTTCTTCGATTTTAATTTCGTAATTACCAACTTTTCCATAGATATTGACATAATAAATCGGTTCATATTTTCCCGCTAGAATCCAGTTTTCGTTATTATCTAGATCACCAATATTCAGATAAATATAACCATCTTTTTTAATCTCTTGGCCTATTGTCTCTCCACGCCTATCAATATCTTTAGCCTCTTTTTGATACCTTTGCCAAAAGTAAAAACACACTATTGCAAAAAGAAACCAACCCATTCCTCACCCCCTCCATTTTCATTTGTACTTTTATTATAAATATCCTAGGAGAGTACACCTGATATATTTTTCAAAGGGGTTGATTTTCATTATTTGTTACACTCTTTAGTTGCAGCAATTTGAGTTTTGGAGTCAGAAGTATTTAATTGATCAAGCATATCTTTAAGCCATGCTTTACATTTCTCCTTAATCATGGGAAATGGATGGCGAAATGACCACTTTGATCTTCCGGGCAATCCAACAATTAATTTTGCTTTAGGTAGTTTAGCTAGGGCATCACAAGCTAATTTTCTAATTATTGAATTCCCTCCCCAAGCTAAGATTAATTTAGAGTTTGTATCAAATAATTTCTCCCTTTCTTCATTTCTATCTTCTGAAAAAATAGAATGTCCCTTGAAGTTATAGCCTTCTAATTCATTAAGCTTATTACGAAAGTCCTTCATATTACCTGAACATAAGTCACTTAAATTAATAATGGATAAAACATTCCAATCCATTAACTTCATCAATCGCATTAATTGCCGTTGTGTCTGATCATCTTCTACACTTACATAATCAACATTTTTAATAGTTCCTTGAACGACTGGTGCTTCATATGACTTATCACTAGGACTACAGCTACCGGGATTAGCCATTACAATCACTGCATCTGGTTGATCATCTCTTAAAAAATCATGTCGCATAATTACGGCATTGTTTCTGCACTGATATTTTTTATTACCTACTTTAATTTGATAAAAACTAGCTTCCACTTTAAATTCTTTTTTCAGTTTCGCAGCTGATAAAAACTCCATTTCCATTCTCCTTTACTCGATTAGTTTTTAATACGATGCTTTACATTAAATTGTATTAAAAGGGCTGTTCTGGACCCCAAACAATTTTGTTCGAGGTAAAAAAGACACCTACTCTTGTCTAAGAAGTGGGTGTCTGGGTGTGTATTTTATTCTAGTCTCTATTTTTTATATAAATTGTACGATCAATGACATATTTAAACGACACAACGACCACTTCGTCTGGTTTCACCTCTACGTTAAATAAAACATTTGTTGAAGTGGTCTTTTCATATTTGTGACTTGTCTCTACCATTTCCCATCCACGGTCAATAATCGAATGGTCTATCCTGATTGTTACTGTTTCTTCTTTTTGATTATTAAGATAGTAATGATATTCAACGAACTCTAAGTTTTCCTCTTCATAACGGTTCGTTTCCATTGATTCGCACACGATATCAAATGCTTTTCCGAGTGTGAGGATAAGTGGTTGTTTTTTGGCTGTATGAGGAATTTCATCTTCACCAATAAACTCTAAGAGATCGTCAGAATCAGCCTGGTACACTTTCACAATTCCTTTTGGCAACGGTATTTCAAGGTTGTTTTCTCGATTATTATCTATTTCAATTTTAATCTCAGGTTTAGTCGAGTACCGGTTCACCTCATAGATTCTTCGATAATTTCCACCTGTGATATTTAAGAAGTTTATTTGTTTTTCTTGCTCATCTTTAATTGTTACAGGGCGGTTTAAGGTGTACATATGTTGATCCGCAAAGCTCTTTTCTTCAAAGCTCGGCTCTGAACTGTAAACAACCATTTCATCATGATAATTGCGGTTATTTTCATAGAGAGATGTTACTTCATTTATTCGATTTACTTCACCTGCAATAAGCTTAAGTTCAGCATTTTCATACGGTGTACCTGATTGATTATTGATTGCTACCCAACCGGTAAGGGCAAAGTCTTTTTCCATTAGGTTCAATACATAATTAGCTTCCCAAGATATTCCTTTTGTAAGATAAGAGACGTTAATTTTTTGATTAAGAGGGGCTTTCGGAACTTTCCACAAAAGTGCTGGTTTAGCAATTAAGCCTGCTGGTAATGACGGTAAGACAAGTTCTCCTTCTGGATTGATGATTATTTCCTTTGTGTCTATCCGTTCTCCAATAATACCGTCGTTCACACTTAATAACCTTAAATTGAGCTTTTCCTTTGTTTTTTTGTCATAGATATAGATAGTTTCGTCTAAATATTTTTCTAATAACTTAGCCTTACTAACCAGATCAAAATCATAGTTCAATTCAAGAACATGAACGCCGCTAATTATAATCGAATCGGTTTCTATTTTTTTCGCAACATCTAAGTATTGAATTTCCTCACATGGTTCGTTGGAATGAATTTGTCTTTCTTCTTTCACAAGGCCAAAATGATCATTGTAAATGGTTATACTTAGCTTTTCATTATGCTCATTAGTTGATTGATAACGCATCAAAACTCCTCCTTTTTTCCTTCTTACCTTCTATTATAGTAAACCTACCTGTATGACCCCTAACAAAAAAATGCAGGGTATTATTGATACTTGTGATGCATTTTTTCAACTTCAACTTTTATCATCTCTACTAGTTTTGGTGGATACAATACCTTGGCATCACTACCCCATGTTAGAATCCAACGAACTAAACCCTCACTAATGATGCCACGGGTAAAAAGCTTAAACCTCGAATGATCTATTGGACGAATATCGGCCTTTCTGCCAAATCGATCAATAACAACATTTACAAGATCGGCTGCAAATTCCATTTCAATCGCAGTTTCCTCACCAGAATACATATGAAAGAGCTTATCGGTATACCCGGTAATATCAAAATTCACATCTGCCAGAAACGTTTCGTCCGTTTTAATGATCCCTTTATAAATCCTATCAACACGATAATGCCGAATTTGTTTCTTCGGTATGTATTCGCCTATTAAATAGTAATAATCATGATTCCATACTAGCGCATAAGGTTTAACACGGTAGACATTTCCATTATTACTTAATGCAAATTGTTTGTTCATGTTGTAACGACCATAGCGAAATTCAACAACGGTTTGATTAGAAATCGCATCATGAAGATCACTTATAATATATTTAACATTGTTATTTTCAGATTTAGAGTGTTCGGCAAGCAAAATCCGATTTTCAAGTTGTTCTGCAAGATAGGTGCTCGTTAGCTTTTTGAGGCTCCCAATAATTTTTTCCGTATCAGACTTTGTAATAAATTTAGCCGAGGAAATAGCATCAATCATTAAACGTAATTCATGAAATTCAAAAGGGCGATTTTGATAACTATAGTAGATTGGCAAACCATTCGCTTCTTGATCAGGGATCACCGAAAAACTATCAATCGCTTCTAAATCTTTAAGATCATTTCTAATTCCAACAGGGTTAACTTCTAATTCATAGTCCTCCTCAAACAACTCGACAATTTCTTGTATTGTTAATTGATGGTCAGAATCTGTATATTTCTTTAGTATCTCCATCAATAAAAGTAACCGCTTTCTATTGCTTAATGCAGAGCTTCTCTTTTTCATATATCATCACTTTCCTTTACATTCGCTCTATTATGCTTTCCATTCGTATTCATTTATCCTTTTTGCGATCTTATCTAAAAACCAATCAACTGTCGTGCTTTCAACATCTTTTGTATCTTATGCTAGCTTTGCACCTTTACGTTTACCGCCATAAATGATATCTGATAAAAAGGTGCCTGCCCCCAGCTCAGTACATCGGGGGTAAGGCACCTCAAACCTCTAGGTAAACTGGTTAAAAGAATAAAATTGTTTCCCTTAATCGAATTCAATTGAAAATGGCACTCTTAAATATTCTATCGTTTCCTTGTCTCTTAACTTACAAACAATGTTTTGGTTTGCAAACAGTCCCTTTTTCCATATTCCGCTATTTTTATTAACAGTTTTATACCAATGTACTCCAACAGTCCAATCTGCCCGTTCAGGATCATCTTTATCCTTCTTTATTTTTGGTTGCGAAAGTGGATTCTCAAATAAATAAGATCCATCCGATACTTTAAAGTCTTTAGCCATTACCGCAGTAGTTACTATTTCTCCATAACCTACGTACCCTTTCCCTTTAAGGTAAGCCAATACCTTGTCGCCAACTTTTAACTTTTTAATTGGCTTGCTATATTTAGGGTCTTGTCCCGCACTTAAAAAGTTGTATTTACTACAATCTTACCAGCTCCTATATTCTCCATCTCCAACATTGACAAAATACAAGCCTGTCCAAGGCGCTGTTTTATTAGTTAAACTTCTCTCTGTTACTTCCTCCGGATCCATCAACCATGAACGCCCAAGGTATTCATTGTCTCTGTCTTGAAAAAACTCGAAGAATATACAATTTATGTTTATTTTATATTCCGACGAAAGATATTGAACTATACGTTCAGAAGAAGCATCTAATTCTGAAGCTACAATAATGATACTGTGATGATTATTAACTTCTTCAGGAAAAGCGCTTTGAAATCTATTAGAAAACCTTTCACGAATGGGGCAATTGAGATATTTAGTAGCAATTTTCTCAATGTCATTATATGTAAGATCTCTCACCCAAGATGCATAATCTAGTGCTTGAGATACTACGTCACGAGGTGTTTTATCCTTTTTTAACTCTAGTATGATTAGATTACCATCCATATCCATTGCTAATAGATCGATTCGTCCTCCGTAAGTCGTTGACACTTGTTTCCCGATAACAAGAATATCCAATCCTAGAATACTACTATCCACTTCAATCCATCGTTCAAGTCTTTCTTCACTATTTAGTTTCGCCTTACCTAATTCCGTTAATTCAGCCCCATTAACCTTCCAAAGATTCATATTAATGGACATTCCTTTCCCTCCCTAGAAATGATGAGATATCATGATACGTTAAATTGTCTCTATATAAAAGTGACAGCTCTATTATCTGTTCCATATTATTTAATCGTCTTCTGGTTCTCCAACCGTTACTGTGAGGCTCCAACAGTCATTTCCATTTGCATCTTTAAACGCCATGATTTCAGTACTTCTATTTGAGAGAGGTGTTATCTTTAATCCTTGCTCATTTAAGTATTGAATAATTTCATATTTCGAGTGATTTTCTAAATCAACAATAGAAAGGAAATATGTAATTAGAGTATAACCGTCAATACCCCACGTTTCACTCATGACCGGTCTACCATCATTTAAATACATAACATTTCCACCTAATTCAACAATATCACCCCACTCAAACTTTTTACCACTGTCTTTTTTCACTGGAACTATATATTTCTTCTTCGGTTCCACAATCCCACGTCCTTTTTAAAAAAAATAGTAACTTATATTCATCGGATTTCATCTATGAAGTAACACTTTTATTTTCTTAACTTTATTTTTTCGAGTAATCCTTTGAGTGTTTCTCTTCTCAGCCCGTATAACTCTTTAATTGCTAATCCCATCGCAAGCCAAAGTGTTGTTCCGTCAGAGTTGGTTTCCATTGGACCAACTGTTGCTTCAAACAACGGAAATAAATACGCAGTTTGACTAAAGCGATACCGATAGTTAAAATCCTGCTGTGCAAGTAACATCTTTATAAAAGAATGAAACATGTCTTCTTGCAATAATTTCTTTGTCTCTGGTTCCAGATGATCATTAATTCCATAGACGCAATCAAAAATTGCTGTCATCGTCCTCGAATTAAGATAAACTAACCCATTATCATTCGTTCTAATCGCCACAAGTAACCCTCCTCAACATTTGCGCCTATTGAGTTATTACAATGCATTTCACTATTAAGAGTTTTAGTTATTTGAATTCTATGAGGTCATCAACATGGATAATCTCCATCACTTCCCCTTCCATGATTAGTCTATCATCCTTTAATGACGAAAATATGTCAGCGAATAAATGTTCTATTGTTAATGTTGCACCAACATTTGCTCTTTCGATTTTGCGTTAAGACAATACTTGGACAAAGACAAGTTCTCACCGTAAACTATACGAGGACTTTGAGTTTGCTTCTGTCCAAATCGATGACCAAAATGGCGATTTGC
Source organism: Evansella tamaricis (assembly GCF_019042215.1). GTDB lineage: Bacteria > Bacillota > Bacilli > Bacillales > Salisediminibacteriaceae > Evansella > Evansella tamaricis. The sequence goes on from NZ_JAHQCS010000077.1 coordinate 30,581, forward strand.
TAGAAGCTCAGGAATCTAATTGTTAGGTTAGTAACAAAAATAAAGCTGATCTAAATAGAATGCGGTTAGCATAAGGCATATAAATTGGGGATAACGGGGACGGATCCACTTCACCAGTTTCGTAATAACTGTAATACAATTTTTCTCACCACTGTAACGTTACTAATAAGGTGTCTGGCTCCCGGTGCTTTGAAGTTTTGGTGTGCTGGGGGGGGGCAGGCACTTTATACAAAACGAAAGAAGCGAGAGTTAAGCCCCTCGCTCCTCATGGTAAACTCCACATCATCTTATCCAACTAAAGGTACCTTGATCATTACTGTAACTCTATTTTTTTCATTTCCTTCACTTTGGCTCTGCCTGGTTTTTTGCCACTTATCTTATCTGCGATGGTGGCTATTATTTTTTCACCAGGATTAAATTCTGCTGTTTGAACTCCTTCTAGGACAGTAAAGTCAAAACTATAGTGATTAAAGTTGATGTCTTGTAATTCGTCTTTGATCCATTCGTAATCTAGCATCGTAAGCCCTTGCCCAATTAACAGTTCGTTGTCCTTTTTTTCCAACACATAGCCTTGAACTGTGACTTCGGGTTGTGTTTGTTGCTCCTGTTCAGATTGATCGATGATGTACTCCCCTATCTCCGTAAACTTCAGGCCATCCATACTCTGATCACAAGCACTCCATTGAAATTCACGCACGCCTCCATTGATGTATACCTTGAGGTAATAATTCATAGCATCTTCCGTATCACATGTAGTAATAAAATCCTTTTCCGCTAAATAATTCGCAAATACTAAACTTTTATAAACTTCTTGCTTTACATCTACCGCTATTCTAAAGTCACTGCTAAGTTGTGATCCGTTTTCACTGCTTTCTTTTTTCAATGTATTTGTTTTCGTGTTAATTTCGTTCTCCTGATTTACTCCATATTTCAATTCGAACTCAAATAGGTCTTGCTCACTCATATTGTAGTAGACTTGTAAGATTTGTTCCATTCCATGAAAACCACCGATACAATCCGTTGCTATATAAGTCGTGTTGGTTGGGTTAACTTCCTCTATTAATTTCCCGCAATTATTGGTGGTAATTGACCCGCTCCCAAAATTATCACGAGTGGTATCGTTCTTCACTTCAATCATTTCTCCATTATAACTTAGATCTGTTACAATGGGATCTCCTTCAATCGTGTAGTGTACGACTCTGAGATCAGAAGGAACTTCCCCTTTGACGTTGCCATAGAAACGAACCATTCTTTCTAATCCTTCAATACTTCCATGGGTATTTAGAACGTCAACATTTTTTACACCCTTCACATTAATGTCTGAATCGCCTTCTGCCGTTAATGGGGACTCTCCACTAGCATTAGGACTAGGATTACTATTGTCTTGAGTATTACATGCAGCTAGCAATACAATGATTACTAAATAGGAAAAAATGTGTGTTGTTTTTGACATTAGTATTTATACCTCCAATCTGAAAATGTTCTTCACCATCCCTTTCTACTATATAGACGTTTAGTGGAGGAAAAATGATCTACAATATGCTAGTCCGACTAATTGACAAACAGGAAAACCATATCCCATATAAGTTTAAAATTGCAATTTCCTTTATATTCCAAAGTTTAGGTATTGTCAATTAAGGGAAAAGGTTTCTGACCCCCGATGCATTATAGTTTTACCGTACTGGGGGTCAGACGTTGGGGTCCATTACCACTCAGTACCTTCTATTTACTCTATTATTAATTCTTTAAAAATCCTCTATGGTTATTTTCTTTTTACTTTTGTTTGTTCCTTCATCCATTTCATTTAGTGAACAAATCTTAGAATTCATCGCAATTTTCTATATGATAGGACATGCGTAGAATGCTGTTGGAATTTGTTATATAATGTAAAATTGTTACGTAAAATAACATTTACTGAGGTGTACATGAAATGACCAGCCTGAACTTAACAGAAAATAAAAAAAGACCTGCATATATTATCTTAACTATTTTGGCACTAGTAATCGGTCTTAGTTTTGATTTCTTATACTTTAATGAACCACTTATTTCAGCATATGTTCCATTCATGATCATGGTTGGGTTTATGTTTCGATCTTATCTCACTTCATTATTCTTATCAGGACTATTGGTGGGATTATTATATCTAGCTTCCTCCTATGGGTGGGGATTTGAACTACTTTTATTAAGATGGTTAATATTATTTATTGTACCTTCTGTCATACAGACATTATTGAAAAATATGAAGAAGGAAAGAGAAAATTTAATTAACTTAACAGCTGTATTAGCCGAATCATTAGATGCTAGAGATAAATATACCTCATATCACTCAAAAAACGTCGCATATTATTCAAGTGAAATCGGAAAAGGGATGGGATTACCTACTAAGATTTGTGAAATTTTATATGTAGGTGGACTGTTACATGACGTAGGAAAGATAGGTGTTCCTGAAGCTATTTTAAATAAACCATCTAAACTAACGGATGAAGAATTCGAAAAAATAAAACAACATCCAAGTATAGGATATAACATGCTTAAACACATCCCTGATTTCAGGAAAAATAGTATATTAGACATTGTATTGCACCACCATGAAAGGTTTGACGGTAAAGGGTATCCAGCCAGATTAAAGGGTGAGGAAATACCATTAGGAGCAAGAATTACGGCAATTGCCGATGCCTTCGATGCAATGACATCTAGGAGAATTTATCGAGATGATAAAGGCCTTGAATATGCCTTAAATGAACTAACTAATGGAGAAAACACTCAGTTCGACCCTGAAATAACAAAGACTTTTTTAAGTTTAATTCAAGCAAAAAAAATAATTGTTCGTGGTCATCAAGATTAAATTGTTAAAGACTCGTCTGATTGAGAATTGAGGATAATTTTTTAATAACTTTTTTACGCCGCCACAAACACCCCCTTAAACCATAATAAATCAAAGACAATACCATAGAAGGTATTGTCTTTCTACACCTGTATACAAATTAAGCTCATCAAAAAAAGCTACCTCAATCGAGATAGCTTCAACGTATTTATTCGACTTGACCGATTTGTAACACGTCTGACGTTATAAGAATTCAATGACTAAATTAACAATAACAGGTCCGAGAAGAACGATGAAAAGTGTAGGGAAAATAAACAAAACCATTGGTATTAGCATTTTTACTGGTGCTTTCATCGCTTGTTCTTTCGCACTAAATCGCTGTTTTTCCCGAATGCGCTGGGTTTGTGTTTTCAATACTTTACTCATGCCGATTCCCATTTGATCAGCTTGGATAATGGACGTCATAACGCTCCTAAAGAAATCGGATGGAACTCGTTCTCTTAATTCAATAAACGCCTGTCTTCTGGATTTTCCTAACTTAATATCCTCTAATGCATACAAGAACTCTTTAGATAATGCTGTATCAACTTGACTACAAACTTTTTTTATCGCACCATCAAATCCCATACCGGCTTCAATCGAAACATTTAACATATCGAAAAAATCAGGCATGGCTTTGTCAATTTTCTTAATTCGCTCTTTGCTTTTTGCAGTAAGATAAAAGCTCATATAACTATAAACAAAAACTGCAGTAGCTCCTGCTAAAAGAAAAACTTTTGCTGTTTCTTCAGAGTTTGGCAGGAACAATAATAAAAATACTAAAAATAACCCGATTGGCAGGAATACTTGCATTAAAATAAAATCTCCTGCTGTCATCCCTAATGGATGTCCTGCGGCATGCAGCTTCTTTTCGATTTCAGCTAACTTCTGTTTGGGCATTCGACCGATTGCGAAGCGGCGAATTTTTTCCAGCAAGGGCTGGATAAAGCGGACGGTTAGGGATTTATCCTTAATACTGTCCTTATGCTTCATAATTTCAGTGTCTTTATGAAATGATGTTAAAAAAGGAGCCACTCTCCGCTGAATGACTAATTTGTTTCTGTAAATTTTATAAAAAATTAAATACCCGACACTAGTAAAATATAAAAAGGAGAACACCGTTACGAGCAACATGATCATTTTTTACACCTCAATTGTTACTACCTTTTTAATAAATAGCCAACCAAAAAGTCCTGAAACCACCCCTCCACCTAATAGTACCAGGCCTAAAGGGTGGGATAACATTGGCGTAAAATAACCAGGATTCATAACATTTAGTACCAATCCTAACCCAATTGGTAATAGCGTAATGACTAAAGCCGACATTCTTCCTTGAGAAGTGAGCGCCTTAAGTTCATCTTTCATTCTGATTCGCTCTGTTATTGTTTCTTGAATCGTTTCCAAGATCGTTGCAAGATTACCTCCAGTCGATCGCTGAATTAATATTGCTTGAATAGCAACTTCTAAATCTTTATTAGGTAACCGTTGTAGTAGATTGGCAAATGCCTCTTCAGTTGAAATACCTAAATTAATTTCGTTAATTGTTCGTTGGAATTCCGTACCGATCGGATCTGGAACCTCTCTTGAAACTAATTGCATCGCCTGCATAAAGCTAAAGCCCGACTTCATTGCGCTAGACATCGTTTCAAGTGTTTGCGGTAAATAGACAGCTCCTGCAGCAACCCTTGACTCTTTTCGCTTTTTCAAAAAGATGCTTGGCAATTTCCAGCAAACAAATCCGATGATAATCGAACCTAATAACGGCAGTCCGAATACAATCGGAATAATTAATGCAAGTGCGAAAAGAACAACTCGAATTGTAATAAATTCTTCCACTTTTAAAGGAATGTCAGCACTCTCTAATTCCTTTTCTAATTTATTTCTTTTAATCTCCGAGGTGCTAATTCTTTTCGCTATCGTATTTATGATATTCTTTAAGATTGCCAGTTTTGATCGTTTCGTACCTAGTTCAGCATGTCGTTCGGCTATTTTTTCTTCACTAGGTAAGAACTGAGAAATTCTTTTTTTCACTTTATCTTTTTTATTTCGATAAAAAATAACGGTTAACGCAAAACTAATAGTAGATAGTATGAAAATGATAACAATCATAATAGTTATCCTCCAATAAACATCTCAGCAGGAAGTGTAAAGCCTTGTCTTTCTAACTTTTCAGAGCAGTAAGGGCGAATTCCTGTTGAACGATGTTCTCCAATTACTTTCCCCTCTTCCGTTGTTGCCGTTTGTTTAAATGTAAATATATCTTGTAAAACAATCGTTTCCCCTTCCATGCCAATAACTTCTGTAATGTTTACAATTTTTCTACTCCCGTCTTTCAATCTCGATTGTTGTATAATTAAATCAACTGCTCCAGAAATCTGTTCTCGAATAGCCCTGATTGGTAAATCCATCCCGGCCATTAGGACCATCGTTTCTAACCGCGACATCATCTCTCGCGGAGAGTTCGAATGCCCTGTTGCAAGGGAACCGTCATGACCTGTATTCATCGCTTGTAGCATATCTAACGCCTCACCACTCCGCACCTCACCAATGACAATTCGATCAGGTCTCATCCGTAATGAGTTTCTCACTAGATCACGAATGGTTACGTCGCCCTTTCCTTCGATATTAGGCGGTCGTGTTTCTAATGAAACAATATGATCCTGAAGTAATTGCAACTCAGCAGCATCTTCAATGGTTATAATTCGTTCATCATGTGGAATAAAAGAAGACATAATATTTAGTAAGCTCGTTTTACCACTCCCAGTACCTCCACTTATGAAGATATTAAGCTTTGATTTTACACATGCATCTAGAAATTGCGCCATTTCTTCAGTTAAAGAACCAAAATTTATTAAATCTTTCACTTGCAAGCGATTTTGAGGAAACTTCCGTATTGTAATCGCTGGTCCTACTAACGACAATGGAGGGATAATCGCATTTACCCTTGAACCATCAGGAAGACGCGCATCTACCATCGGACTGCTTTCATCAATTCTTCTTCCTAAAGGAGAAACAATTTTCTCAATCACTTGTAAAACATGATTATTATCCCGAAAATAATAATCAGTCATGACTAATTTTCCTTTTTTTTCGGCGTAAATCTGCTCTGCCCCATTTACCATAATTTCAGATACATCTGGATCATTTAGTAACGTCGTAATTGGTCCATAGCCTACCAATTCGTGGCAAACAATATCAATTAATTCCTTCTTCGCTTCGAATGAAAACCGGTCATTTTTTTCATTTATAAACTTCATTGCTTCTGTCTCAATTAAATATATTTGTTCTTCGTCAGATAAGTTCGGTTTCTTTTTTAATTCAGAGATAAGAAACTTTTGAAGTTCAATTTTTACCTCAGGTTCCTTTGGCCGGACTCCATCTTTTCTCGGGGAAGCTGCAGGATCTTGTTTCCCCTCGTTCGTAAAATCAACTTCGTTGATCCGTTTTAATAGTGACATAAATAAACTCCCCCGATGTAATTGTTAGTTAAAGTTGTGAACATCATAATTATCTTAAATCGAGTCAATGGTGAATCTTTTTTAACGCAACTACATCTAGTTCCTTCAGGGCCAATACAAAGAAAGTCACTATAAGAAAAAGAATTTCTTTTTCCTAGTCGTTTCTTTCTCTGTTTTATTCTTTGTCTCCTGTTCTTCTAATGAAAACGAATGAATTATTCCCTTCACAATTTTCAAGACAGCCTTAGCCACCGGAGTTCTCGTAGACATTTCCACAAATGGTTCCCCTTTATTAATCGATGAAATAACCGTTCGATAATCACTTGGAATGGTCCCATGAATAGCCAACCCTAAAACATCCTCAACCGTTTCTTTGGTCATTCCTTCCATTTCAGTATCCCTGTTCAAAATGACCTGAATTTTATCTTTAAAACCAAGTAAACTTAAGGTTTCAATGGCCAACTTACCATTTTTTAATGCAGGTAAATCTAATGATGCAATCAAGAGAATGACGTCAGAGTTCTCTAAAGCAACTAAACTTGTTTCCACGAATGCAGGCGGTGTATCAACAACAATGTAGTCGAACTCTTCTTTCATTGCATCTAACAAATAGGCGATATGCTCACCTTTAATTAATTCTGCAAATTCTGGGAGGAGCGGTGCTGCCATAATGTCAACTCCCGATTTATGCTTCAATAAGTAAGGTTTAAAAGACTTATCTCCATGTTCATAAGAGCCCTTTACCCAATCGTAAATTGTTTGTATCGGTTGTTGGTCAAATAGCAAGGCAATATCTCCAAATTGTAAATCAAGGTCAAGGACAGCAACTTTTAAATTGTCTTTCCTTAGAGCAACAGCTGTATTGACACTAATCGTTGATTTTCCAACTCCACCCTTTGAACTACATACCGTAATAATCTTCGCTTGTTTGTCTATGCTGTCACCATACTCTGCTTCCATTTTAAGGCGAGTAACAGTCTCAGCTTTTTGAATTGCTTCAATCACTTCTTCTTCATCACATTCAATGTCTAAAACATCAATCGCTCCTGCATACATTGCTTTTTTATAGTCTATATCGCTTTTCTTCAATAACAAGACTACAGACGTTAATGGGTACGTATGTGATATTTCTTGGCAAATATCATACGGGTTGTGCATTGAATTTGGACCAATTACAACAACAGTTCCTTTTACATGTTCAAGAGATGTTTTTAACTCTGTAAAAATATCAAAGATTCTACTGCTTTTTTTCAAGTCGTCAAACATTAATTTAATAGCAGTAGAGTACATTTGTTTTTCAGAAAGAATAAAATAATTCAATCTCATTTTGGCACCTTTCCTTTAACTAAATCTTCGAAGGAAACCTCCACAAGCTGGTCTTTGCCCTCATCATCCACGCCTATTAACATCAACGTAATCACACCGGCCTCTTTTGCAAAAGCGAGCGTAACACCTTCTTCTGGAGTAACTTCAAGTGTAATCTTATCGTAAGGCACATTTTGTTGGTCTTCTTCCACTACAACCGTTTTATCAACTGCTAATACTTTTACACCATGCAATAATATTCGTGAAGTCGTTTCCTCCCCCACTGGAATTGGTAAAATCGAGATAACATCAACGTAAGAACCTGGGGTAATTAAACCTGCAACACTTTGGACCTCATCTACTGGAATCGTGATTGCCCTTTTCCCTGATTCAATTTCCAACATTTCTTTATTATTCTCCTCAATAAGTGTTGCTTCTATCTCATCAGTTTCAAGCTCAGAATAAGTTGTCACATCACTGCTATTATCACTGCTAGCGGTTAGTACATATACAAACAATGACATAAACGTTCCGAACAAGACTGCTAATATCCATATCTTTTTCGTGGTCATTAGTATCACCTATCATCTTATAATAATGTAGCTTAACTTTTACTGATTAATGCGATAGCCAAATGTCCCAAAACTCGTTTGAGTTACACCAGTTGTTCCTGGATAGGTCATTTCAATAAAACGACCTGTAACGGCAGCACCTTGATTATTTGAAGACACATTTTCTAAAAAAAATGTGGCAAACCCAACAACTCGTACTTCCCTGTTGGAAATTGGTTCAATAACCGGCAAGAGCACTACTCTTGGACAATTTTTGGGGTAATTTAAGTAAGTAGCGTTTGAGCACTTACTAATACGTGAGCTTACCGCTCTTGATGTTGGACCGGCCATCTGTCCTGTTTCTGTTCTTAGCACGGTGTTAACACTCAATTCGTGTGTATAGCCATTTGTAAAATCAGCTTCAAAGCTGCTAGCTCCGGAACCGGTTAAAGCAACTGCTCCGAAGTTACCATTCGTACTATCAGTTACCATTAACGTTTGTAACATCCCAAACGAGAGATTCGATGTCGGTTGAACCCCTAAAGGTATCGCACCAGTTCCTGCAATTAATGCCTCCAGCTGAATTCTTGCCTTTGCTTCGATCTTCGGTTCGGTAATTCCTAGCGCTTTCGCAAAAAAGAGTGTTCCTTTTTTATTGCCAATTACCTCTACTACTGTATTGTTATTGGAAAGTGAGATATGAAAATCATCTAGGTCTCCGTTATTCGCCAAGATAGTTTTATTTATCTCTTGCACTGCTCTATTCCTGTTACTCGGTAACTCCTGAGCTCCTGCTAATACCGCGGCATCGACGATTTTTTGCAAACGGCTTTTCTCGAGATACAATGAGCCAAAGTCAACAACCAATGCCGTGCAGGCAATAAAGATGGACATACAAAAAGCAACGATGACAATAACTGAACCATCTTCGTTTTTAAGAAATGATTTACTCATCATGCTCATTCCACCCTCATCACCGTTTCAGCATGTAAAATAATCGGATCTGGTAAGACACTTTTTATCAAAGGAATAGAAACCGTTATTGGATATGTCAGTTGAACGGTGACATACGTACCCCTCGTACGATTTACTCTGTTCGGTGCTTGAGTAATTGTAAGCTGATTACTATTAAGAGAAATTGTATTCGTTCGAATTCGTTGGACAACTTCATCATCTGTCGCTCCTACACTTGCTAACCTCGCACCTTCACGACTCGCATGTTCTAGAGTTAAATACGTATGAAAGATCCGACCAAAATCAATAATCAGAAAGATAAAAAGCATAAGAATCGTTAAGGTTAACGCTAACTCTACAGTCGCTTGTCCTTTTTCTGATTTAATCATAGGAACGTCACCCCCGTATAACACACCGTTCCTAGTACGATCGCTACACCATAAGGAAACGCATGGTGCATTTCATTTTTATTTAAACCTTGTAATGTTTTAAGCTGCGCTGAGAAAATAATTCGTTTCATTGAATGCAACAATTCTTTTTTCACTAGTAAAATAAGGAACGCAATCATTCCACCAATAATTGCAATATATAAAAAGGAACCAAAAACAAAGACGGCTCCTTTTAATGCACCGATGGCCATTAATAGTTTTACATCACCCGCTGCCATGCCCCCTAAAGCGTACGGAATGACTAATAGAGCAAAACCAGTGATTAATCCTAATGTGCTAAACAATAACCCGTCCCAGCCAAGTAAAAAAGTATTAATTGTTAGTCCGGCGATCATCGCTGGGAACGTAACAATATTGAGGATTTTTCTCCTTTTTAAGTCTGTAACTAGTGAAATCGCAAGGGCCAAGAATAAGATTACAATGGTCATGATGATCACCTCAGTTTTCTTTGCTAAAAAAAATCCTACTTTCTATATGAAATGAAAGCAGGATTTTTTCGAATTAATTACCGAACACAGATTGTCTAACTTCATTTACTTTGTCAATTAACGCTCCACCGAATGCTGTAAATGCTGCAACAGCTCCGATTGCAATCACTCCAAGGATTAGACCATACTCAGTCATCCCTTGTCCTTCTTCTTCTTTAATAAACTTTTTTAATTCGTTCATTATATATACCACCTATATTTTTATTTTTTATATTATATTATTTGTGAATATTCTGATTAATTACCGAACACAGATTGTCTAACTTCATTTACTTTGTCAATTAATGCCCCACCGAATGCTGTAAATGCTGCAACAGCTCCGATTGCAATCACTCCAAGGATTAGACCATACTCAGTCATCCCTTGTCCTTCTTCTTCACTGATAAAACGTTTTAATTCGCTCATGTTGTGACCACCTTTTTCTTTTTTTTTTTGTATAAAAAAATACTAAACCCGAGAAACCCGACGAATAGTAAAGTGATCACTATTCCGGCAACTGGCTGGCAAATCAGTTCGATTAGCCCCTCTAGCTTTGCGTCCCATAGTTTCCTAATGGTTTGCCTTTTACTTTTTTTAAAACAACGGCGTAAACGATTTGTCGAAGATTGTCGTTGTTTGTAATGTCATAATAGCATTCCACATTCGTTTACAACAATGGTTAAATAATGTATGCACTACATGATCTTGGTAAAAGAGAGTACTTGACTGAGGACTTGCTATCTCCTAAGTGGCGGTTAAACAAAGAGTTATGCTGAGTTTCAGGAGCTGAGCTGTGTATGTTTTGCACAAATTACCAATAATATTCGAGAGGTGTTTTTTTTAAAAATTAGTAGTGGATATACATCACAGAATGAAGGAATACGAGATCGGGGTGATCTATTTTGTTTTTATTATTGTCAAATATCAAAAGTGATAATAATGAGCACGTGCTGATTGATAAATACGATTCATTTTCCTCTCGATTTAAAGGTTTGATGTTTCGTAAAATCCCCCTTGAAAATGAAGGAATTTGGATAATCCCTTGCAATTCAATTCATATGTTCTTTATGTTCATTTCCATTGATGTTGTTTTCATTAATAAAGATTTAAAAATTATAAAGGTATTTCCAAATGTTCAACCATGGACAATTATTCCCCCGGTAAAAGGGGCACACTCGGCTTTAGAACTGCCCATAGGAACAATAGAAAAATTTGAGTTAAAACCTTGTGACCAGGTTTGTTTACAACCCATGTAAGGACGAGGGGACATCACGGTCCCACCTCGCCGTGCCTTGTCCACTCGTCCCTCCCCGTCATTTAACTATTAGTAGACAATAAATTCAAGCCCCTATCAATATCCGTGAACTTCACACTTTATTTAAATACTCATTAATACTTCCCATTGATTATTCAAAATACTTTTTACTCCTCCTTCATTTAACGCATTTTGATGAATGTACCTTAGTACTATTTTATTGTCTTCGTTTTAAACACATCCACTTTTATACCTCTCCAGAAATAAACAAGGGACTTAGGTTATTTGTCCCAACCCACTCTACAATCCAATGGAACCGCCTGTCCCCTCGTCCCTCTGAAACTCCCAATTTATAAAACTTCCAATTTTTCACTACTAGGCAATTTCTATTAAATAATTATAATTAACCTTAGCGCTTCTTTTTAGCGTGTATCTCTTGTTTGTCCAACAGACAACAAACTTTTATCACATCTTGAAAGGAGTATTTATATGTTAATTAATAGAATAATAGTTTCTGCTATCATAGCTGCTTTTCTTAGTTTAGGAGTTTTCCAGTCTTCTTTCATTGTGCATGGACAAACAACAGAGGTGGAGGCTTCTAGTCTGTTTCGCCCTCTTCCATTTGAAGATACAGAATTAGGGAGAAATTCTCATGCATATTTAGGTAGAATTCAAGCCCCTACGGAACAAGAAAAAGAAAACTTTGTTAATCAAATTACGGAATACGGAATTCAGGCAAGCACACAATATGGAATACCGGCAAGTGCGATTATCGGTATGTCTATTATTGAAAGTGGTTATGGAACAACAAGAACAGCCCATTTTGCAAACAACCTTTTCGGCATTAAAGTGTGGGGATTTAACCCAGCTAATGCATGGCAGTTAAAAGGACAGCCTGATGAAGATTTTGATAGAGCTATACCTGTAATTGCAAACTACGGAACGGATCGCATCCTTTTTGATGAAACACAAAGAAGAGATAATTGGTATCGTAAATTCAATTCTTATGAGCATTCTGTTCAATTCTTAACTGGTACTCTATTAGTGAACCAGCGCTATGGTTTTGCAATCAAAAATTATCAAGATAGAATTGCAAACGGTTGGGTTGTGAAAGATGCGTCCAAGGAATATCTATATGAGATTGCAAACGCTGGATACAATCACTTAGGTGGAGATTATTATCGAAATGTCGTCGGTAAACTCATGGATCAATGGGATTTATACCGTCACGATGTAATCGAGCATGATAAAAAAGAGGATGAGACTCCGATCACAGGTGTGTATCACACCGTAGTTTCAGGTGATACATTATGGAGAATATCTCTTCAATATGGAACGACTGTGGACGCTATAAAATCTGCTAACAATTTAACCTCTGACATGTTATTTATCGGACAAGTTTTAACCATTCCTGTTAAACAACCTGTTTTAGAACCAATCGTTACGGAACCTGTTATACCAACAGAACCTGAACCAATAAAAGAAGAACCGGTTATTGTACCTCAACCTGTCGTTGTAGAAGAATTAATAGAAGAGCCAGTGGTTGAAAAAACAAGAGGAAATGGTAACAATAATGGCGGAAATAGTAATAGTGGCGCTAATGGTGGCGGTCCAAAGAAAAGGTAGTTCCATTTACCCTTTCTCCATCTCTTCCATATTGCCTAGTTAGAAAGAAGATAGCCTTTGTTGGGCTATCTTCTTTCTATTTTAGAGCCCAATTTGATCATTTGTACACCATAAAGTTATCAAATAGAACTGGAAATTCTACTCCATAGATTGCCACTTAAACTATATTTAAAATCGATGTTATGTACATAATTTATCTTTAAAACAGGTATTCTAATAATGATACAGCAAATCCACAATACAAATTAGTCTATGATATGAACGTTAATTCAATGGTCTCAGGTGGTGACAAGCATCCATGAAGAAGAGCGATTTAATTACAATCATTGAAAATATAAATGAAGCCCTCTATATAACTGCGTTAAATGAAAACATGGAAATGGACCATTTTACGGAGGTTAATAAAGCTGCCTGTGAACAACTCGGTTACAGCCGTGCTGAATTCCTTACCCTATCACCAATGGACATTATTGATCCCAATTACTTACAAGTCTTGGCCTATGGGAAGGAAAAGGAGGAATTTCTAGAAGGAAAAAAAGTAACTGTAGAATCGTACCATGTGTCGAAATACGGAAAGCAGATTCCTGTAGAGGTGAGCAGTCGCCTCATCACTTTGAGTGAGAATAGGCAATACGTCCTATCGACAGTGCGTGACATTACCACTCGAAAGAAAACGGAAAAGTTGCTCGAAACAACCCTCCAGCAGTTTCATTCCCTATTCAATTACAACCCAGATATCATTTTTATGTTAGATTCCATAGGGAAGTTTTCAAACATAAACACTGCAGGAGAAAAAAAAATAAAGTACTCCCTACAGGAGCTAATGAACATGAGGTACGAAGATCTGGTTTTTCCTGAGGATTTAGAAAAGACCATAAAAGAATTTAGGCAAGTAATACAAGGAAATACAACACAGTTTGAAGTAATTGTTTTTACTAAAGACCATCAAATGCTGAATTTAGATATTACAGCTGTGCCCGTTGTTATACAGAGGAAAATCTCCGGAGTCATTGGGATTGCGCGAGACATTACACTAGTAAAAGAAACAGCGAGAAACTTAAAAGAAAACGAACAACGCTACCGTTCCTTATTCGATTATAATATTGATGCTATCCTTAGTTTCGATTTAGATGGAAACTTTCAGTATATGAACCAAGCAACAGAACTACTTTCTGGGTATACTACTAAAGAATTGATAGGAAACTCCTTTTTACCAATCGTTGTGACAGAAGAAAAGGAAAAAATCTATGACCGGTTTTCCAAAGTAAAAGAAGGAAAGCCTCAACAATACGAAACAATTATCACTAATAAACAGGGAGAACGGGTATATCTTCACATTACCGCTATTCCCATTTATGTGGACCAAAAAATTACGGGTATCCATTGTATCGCTAAGGATATTACAGAGAAAAAGGCTATTGAGGCGAAAATACACCATATGGCCTTTCACGATTATTTAACAGGGCTACCAAACCAACGACTCTTCTATAAGGATATGAAGGAAAAAATAAAGAAAAGTCAAAAGGGAAATAACACCTTCTCCCTTCTCTTCCTCGATTTGGATCGTTTTAAATTTGTAAATGATTACTTAGGTCACAATTTAGGTGATTTATTATTACAGCAGGTTTCCTTACGTTTAAAGGAGACCGTCGAGGAAAATGGGAAGGTTTATCGCTACGGCGGGGATGAATTTATTATCCTTATCCATGAGAGTACGGAAACTGCCAGTCTAAAGCTTGCAGAAAAGCTGATTAAAAGGGTATCAGCTCCCTATAATTTAGAAGAATTTGAAGCAGTTGTTACGGCAAGTATCGGGGTCAGCTTTTATCCCACTCATGGAGAAGATGTGAACACACTTATTAAAAAAGCTGACAATGCCATGTATCATGCGAAAAGACAAGGAAAAAACAATTACCAGCAGTACAACGATAATATTCAGACCATTACCAATAATAATTTAAAAATGGAAACTTTGCTCCATCGTGCCCTCGAGAGAGATGAATTTCTCCTTGTCTATCAGCCACAAATCGATATTAAGACTAATACCATTTGTGGCGTGGAAGCATTGGTTCGATGGAATAGCAAGGAACAAGGTATGGTTTCACCAGGGGAGTTCATCACTATCGCCGAGGAAACAGGTCTCATCGTGCCTATTGGAGAGTGGGTTCTAAAAACGGCTTGCCTACAAAATAAAAAATGGCAAGACATGGGCCTCCCACCGATGGTAATTTCTGTAAATATATCCATTCGTCAATTTTACCACAGCAACTTCGTGGAGAAGCTCACGACCATTTTACAGGAGTCAAAGTTAGAGCCTAGATACTTGCAGCTAGAAATAACGGAATCCATAGCCATGGATGCAGAAGCAGCCGTTAACATTCTTAGGACCATTACCCATCTTGGCGTTCAAATTGCCATTGATGACTTTGGAAAAGGCTACAGTTCTTTAAATTACTTGAAACAGTTTCCTATCAACCATTTAAAAATCGACCAATCCTTCGTGAAAGACATCTATTCGGACAAAGGGATTATCTCCACCATTATTACACTAGGTCATAACTTAAATTTGAAAGTCATTGCAGAAGGAGTAGAAAAGTGTGAGCAGTGGGATCTCCTCGCAACTTCTGGTTGCGATATTTTACAAGGTTATTACATAAGCAAGCCACTCAACAGAGAAGATTTACCAGCATTTATTACCACCTACTATTACAAGCCGTCCTCCTAGTAAAAAGAAAAAAGGATTCTGATTGTGTGAGAATTAGGTTAATTTAAGAAAAATGATGGGTAAGACAAGAGTCAAATCACTGTCTCTCTGTCAGCGTGCTATGTTTCCTCTAACTCTTGGTACTAGCACAGAGCTGATAAATGGCAGGATGATTGGGTAAGAGTATGCCCTTTTTAGCAGCAAGTCCCGCAATTAAAATCGTTGTCTACGCAACTAATGACTTTGTTTTAATTATTTTTCTTGTTCAAAATAAGCGCACGTTAGTTTGTAGGTGTCACCAACCGGTGTATTTTTTGATCGGCCTGGCGCGGCAGTTCCTAAATTAAGAAGCACAAGATTTCCCACGCTTCCCCCTACGTTTTCTCAACTTTACCTATTAGTAAAGATTCTACTTCTGATACTGGTAATGGGGGGCTGAAGAAGTATCCTTGACCAAACTTACAACCATTTCCCACTAAAAATGCTACCTGCTCTTGTTCCTCTATCCCTTCCGCAACCAAGTCGAAATCTATATTCTCTCCCATCTGAACCATTGTTTTTACTAACGATGCTGTATTGGAATTAGTTAATATTTCATTAACAAAGGACTTATCTATTTTTACTAAATCAATAGGTAAATTATTTAACACACTTAATGAGGAATACCCTGTACCGAAATCATCTATGGCCACCTTTACGCCAACAGCTTTTAGTTCCTCAAGGATAGCATAGGTTCGGTTAATGTTTTGCATCACGCTTTCTGTAATTTCTAACCCTAAATACTTAGGGGGCATCTGACTTGCTGCTAATGCTATTTTTACTTTGTCCACAAAGTGACTGTCTTCAAATTGAATACTAGAAATGTTCACGTTCATCATAATCTTTATTCCGAGATCCTGCCAGATTTTATTTTGAATACATGCCTCTTCAAGAACCCATTTACCAATGGGAATAATCATGCCAATCTCCTCAGCAATGGGAATGAATTCGGTTGGTGGAATTCTCCCTAATTCTGGGTGATTCCAACGGAGCAGGGCCTCCACACCATATATATCCCCGGAGTTTAACACAACTTTCGGCTGATAGTGGAGCTCTAGCTCTTTGTTCACAAGGGCTCTTTTTAATCCTCGCTCCAATTTTATTTTTCTAGAAAGAATGGATTCATCTTCGTGAACATAAAACTGATAATTGTTTTTCCCCTGTCCCTTTGCCAAATACATGGCCTTATCAGCGTTTTTCATCAGTGTCTCTACATCTTCTCCATCCTTTGGAAAAACGCTGATACCAATGCTTGGAGAGATATAGAATTCGTCTTCATTTAATGTAAAGGGAAAAGAAAATAGCTCTAAAATCCTTTTCGCAGTTATACTTACTTCCCTCTCTTTAGTTTTTTCCACTAAAATAATAAATTCATCTCCCCCTTGGCGGGCAACCACGTCTCCTTCACGAACACACTTTACAAGTCTGGCACTAACTTGCATTAATAAATTATCCCCTGCTCCATGTCCCATCGTATCGTTCACAAATTTAAATCTATCTAAATCGATAAACATAACTCCAAGCTTTTCCTTATTCCGTTTACTTCTGGCCAGTCCTTTTTGCAGTTGTTGATGAAACATTAATCTGTTAGGCAACCCCGTTAACGCATCATGATTAGCAAGATGTTTTACTTTTTCTTCTGCTTCTTTTCGTTTCGTAATGTCTATAGCTACCCCGTGAAATCCAACTAACTCCTCACTATCGTTAAAAACAGGGGTACAACGGTCTTCAATCCATCTCATTTCACCATTATCTGGCCGGATGATTCTGTATTCTATTTGTCGATAGTGGCCACGAAGCAGGGCGTTAATATCAGCGGTAAGATTCTCATAGTCTTCTGGATAAATAACTTTTTTCAAAAAGGAAGCATTCCAAAGAAATTCCTCTTGAGGGACACCGAATACATTTATCGTACTTTTGGAGCTATAAATTGTGTTTAGATTGTTATCAGCCTTGTATATACATGCATTAATATTATCTAATATGGTTTGAAATTCACTTTTTGTCTCCTTCAAATCTAATTCCAGCATTTTTCTTTCAGTAATATCTAACACAAACCCATGGGACAGGATGAAATCTCCCTGTATATTATAGGTAGGGAAACATTTATCTAAAATCCAGCGTTGCTCCCCATCTGATCTAACGATTCGGTACTCCACCTCAAGCTCTTTTCCATATTTCATGGCGCGTTCCATTTGCAGGGAAATTTCTATGTCATCGGGATGAATATCCGCTTTCCATAAAGCTGGATTATTGGCAAATTCTTCTGCGGTATAACCATAGAGTCTTTCTACTCCCGATGAGATCCATGCTTCCCCGGTTTTTGGATTTACTGACCAAAAAAATATATCAACGCTATTAATTACATCATCTAATTCCTTTTTATTGGACTCTAAAGTTTTTTGGTAAAATTGAGCCTTATCATACTGTTTCCCTAACCACCAAACGAGGGGCTGAATTATTATGAGCAATATAAACGTCTCATAATGGTAATCTGAGGCCTTTCCCGTAATTAATAGGTATACAGTCCATCCTAATGTAATTAAAATCGTAGTTAATGAAGTTAATACTCTTCCTGTATATTTCAAAAAAACACCTCTTCTTAGAAACTCCTGAAAACATTTTTACCTCAGTTGCCGTGTTAGGTCTGAATTGATTGGTTGATTGCCACGTCTAGTACATTCTTATATTGCACCAATAGTTGTACGGTTAATTTTCCAATTATCTGCGTTTATTATTCCTTTCGACCAAAGCTATGGATTTATTTCGTTGTCTGCAATCGAACCTATCTTATAAGGATTAAAAATCCTGTATTATTTAATGTTTTGGAAGAAAACTAATACATATGTTCCAACATGGCTACCCAAATCATATTTAAAAAGGAGTTAATACAACATGAATTTTAGTAGGTTTGAGTTACAGAGACTCCAAAACAGTGAAAATGAATTTGCCCTTGTCCTTCACATGGATGATCAATGGACGGAGTTCGCTAGTGAACTTGGCAAAGAGCCTCAACAAAGACGCGACATTCTTTATTCCTCAAGGTTATTAATCGAAACTTATTATCCAAAAGCAAAGGTAACCGTTATTAAAGTGCTGGTCGGTGGTATGTTAATCACTTCGATCCCGTTCGCAACAAGCGCTAATACGGCAGAAGCTTCTGCAACAGGAACACAACAAGCATCTTCTATTCACTACAAAGTTGCTCCAGGGGATTCCTTATGGACTGTTTCAAGAGAATTTAATACGACGGTGGACAATATAAGAAAAGCGAATAAATTAACGACAGATACATTACAACTAAACCAACCCCTTATCATACCTAGAGTTTTTCACACGGTTAGAACAGGGGATTCTTTATCTGTCATTGCTCGAGATTACAATACTTCAGCTACATTCATAAGAGAAGCAAACAAGTTAACTTCTGATACAATTCGAGTTGGTCAAGTATTGGTTATCCCCGCCGTCATCGGACAAACAACTACAACACCACCTCCTAAAACGAATACTATAACGCCTTCTCCTTCAATATCAGTAACCTACACTGTTGTATCAGGAGATAGTTTAACTGTTATCGCACAACGATTCAGCACAACTGCCGCATCCATTCGAACCACTAATAACTTAACATCAGATGTAATCCGAGTGGGACAAACGTTAACCATTCCATCATCAGGAGAGGGAACTACTACTCCTTCGGCCCAGATTATCAATTCTGTTTATAGCGTAGTAGCGGGAGATAATTTGTCAGTAATCGCTCAGCGTTTCGGAACGACAGTGAATGCTATTCGAGAAGCAAATAGTTTGACGACAGATGTGTTACAAGTTGGACAACGTCTTGTCATTCCAAACGGTAATACAGATTTAGTTAAGTCAACTCCTGAACCAGATCGCACGCCTTCCACGTACACAGTTATTACAGGTGACAGTCTATCTATCATTGCAGAGAAATATGGAACAACAGTTGCAGCTCTAAGGAGTACCAACAATTTAACTTCTGATATCATTCGAGTTGGACAAACATTAACGATACCAACTGGTGCTACGACTGAAAATGGTAGTCCTGCTCTAGCTCCAACGGTTAGTTCTCATACAGTGGTTTCAGGAGATAGCCTTTGGGGAATTGCAAACCGATACGATACAACAGTTGATGCGTTACGAGTAGCAAATAATTTAAGTTCGGATACGCTTCGAATAGGCCAGCGACTTACTATCCCGACTAGTAACTCAAGTACCGTTCAACCAGTACCAACGGCACCAACCGAAGAACGAACAGCGTTTACTTATCGTGTCGTATCAGGAGATAATCTCTCAACCATCGCCCAACGCCATGGAGTAACGGTTGATGCTATTCGAACAGCTAATAATTTAAGAACGGATATCTTACAGATAGGGCAAACACTGAGCATTCCAAGTGGATTGAATGCTCCAACTAGTTCTACCGCACCAGCACCAACTCAGAATGGCTCTCTTGCTCCTGTAACAATTACAAATGTTCAACACACGATTCGTTCAGGCGACAACATGTGGAACTTAAGTCAACAATACGGAGTCCCTTATCAAGATTTACTGAGACATAACAATTTGACTGAAAGAAGTTTCTTAAGTGTTGGCCAGGTCATTCAAGTTCCCCAATACAACGTACCTGTTCGACCTGTTGTTTCTGCTAGGCATGGTGAGGTTTTAGATTGGTGGACAGAAGCAAGATACGTGTTTTCAACTGGAAAGGTCGCTACGATTACGGATTTTCAAACCGGTAGACAGTTTCAAGTTAAGCACACTATGGGAGGAAATCACGCTGACAGTGAACCTCTAACTGCGAGGGACGCTCAAATTATGCAAGAAATCTGGGGAGGGAATTATTCGTGGACTCCCCGTGCCATTATCGTTGAAGTGGACGGCAGAAAATTAGCAGCTGCGATGCACTCGATGCCACATGGAGATCAAGTCATCCGAGATAATAATTACAACGGTCACTTCTGTATTCACTTCCTCAACAGCCAAAGGCATAGCGATGGTCAAATCCAAGATTCTATGCAACGTCAAATTGAGATTGCAGCAGGAAGAATCATACGTTAGGCACGATTTTAGCCTTGCCTGAAAAGGATAACAACTTGAAAGGGTCAAAAGGGCTATAACAACTTAATTAGTTATAAATGTATTTTTACCGCCGAAGCACTATTAATCCATTTGGTAGAAAATGCAGCTATTTGCGACCTTCGAAATTTTTCACTTCGGACCGATAAGGCATAGTTTCAGCTGATTAATTGTTAATCCACATGTGGAAATACATCTTTTTTGGTCTATGAATGAACTTGAACAAAAAGTAAATCGGAAATCGTGCTGAATCAAAGAGAACATCCTCCATTGAACGAAATTTGAGGAAATCCTTGATTCAGAAAATGGTGAATTTGTTTTCTACCCTAAATCCAAAGGACAGACTTGGTCATTTCATGCTGTAGGAATGGCAAAATTTTTTGGATGAGAATATTGAACGTTTTTTTCCTTAACGTACAAGTGTTAAGTAAACCGCATTTTTACCTTATTTTGTTTAATTTCACTTACATGTAAAATTTGTTAAACTAACCCTTAAAGGAGGGTTGGCATGGGAAGGATATTAGCAACTAAACAAAATACTTTCAATAACATTAAGAAGAAAATTTACTTAGCAACAATTCCAATAATTATCCTTGCTACTATATCTGGATTACTACATGATTCAGTAGCTCCTATGCAATATTATAGTCTGCTTGCACTGGTAATTTGGCTAATTATTTTTTTAGGTGTTACCCTTTTTTTCAATCGCCTAATACCCTTATTTGAACTAATTACTTTTATTTTTTTGATTATCTATCATAATGTTAGATTTTACTTATTATTGTCAGACGGTATTTTCTTAACTGATTACAACGTGATAGACATATATGTTTTTTGGTATCCAATTTTTTATATCTTCATTTTTCTAATATTTAGACATACTAAGGCATTAATAGTGTCTTTTATCCTTTACGCTCTTTCCATTACCGTAGGAATTTTTGTCTATTCATTTTATTCTATAGAAAACATTGGAGATAACTTCACTCTAATACACCTATATTTGTCTAACCTTGTTATCATTGTTGCACTGTATGTCCTACTTAGTATTGTGGAGTCCTATAATAAATCCAGAGATTTTGAAAAAATGGCTTATACAGATTTACTAACCGAAATTTATAATCGAAGAAAACTATACGATTTAATTAATACTGAAATAAGTAATAAAAAGAATTTCCAAAATGGTTCCTCAGTCATTATTTTCGATATAGATAATTTTAAGAAGATAAATGACAAATATGGTCATATGGCTGGAGACCATGTGTTAATAGAGTTTTCAAGAATTGTCCAAAATATTGTAACTGATAACGAACACTTTGGAAGGTGGGGAGGAGAAGAGTTCTTAATCCTCTGTCCAAAGAAAGATAAAAATCAAGCAAAAGAATTAGCAGAAAAATTAAGAGAGAAAACGGAAAAACATCACTTTCAATATGTAAACACTGTGACAGCTAGTTTTGGCATTACACAATTTCAAAAAGGTGATAATATTTCATCTTTAATTAATCGCGCTGACTTAGCACTCTATACATCAAAACAAAATGGTAGAAATCAAGTAACAATATACGAAGATCCAGATTCCCATTAACACTTTTTTCAATTTAGAAAGAGCCGACTACTCATTGAGTGTGTCGGTTTTAGTGTTTTGAATATTGTTGAGATTAAAATGAATAGATACTTTCTTGAATTAGACAAAAGGCTGGAATTTTCTTGACAGCTTGCCGTTAAATTCTTCAGTCGAAGCAACTATTTGATCGAAATCTATGTAAAATAAGTCTATAGAGAATTATTATCTCTATGTAGAAGAAAGACGATTACATAAAGCATAATCGTCTCTTAATAGTTGTTTGGAAAAAGGTGCCTGCCCCCCAATACGGTGATACTTTACCGTGCCGGGGGTCAGGCACTTTAAATGACGAGATTACGCATTCTCATACATTGAGTAATCAATATATCCGGTTATTTTATCTAAAGCGCCTTCATACATTTCCTGTACCATCATACAATCTGGGTGTTGCTGCGGGAATACACAGTTTTCAGAAGGTAAAATTCCGTATCTGCTGGAGGTTACAAACCCTACTTTGTTGTAAAAATCCGGATTACCTTCTACTGTCACGGCACGATAGCCCTGCTTTCTGACTTCTTTCATCCCAAGCAGCAGCATCTCTTTTCCAATACCTCGTCTAAAATAGTTTGCGTTCACTGCCACCGGTGCCAGCATCACAATATCCGTTTTTACAATATCTTTATCATAATTACCTGCTTCAAATGTTCTTCCCAAGGGGAAATGAGAAAATAAAAAATGTCCGACAATACTCCCATCAAGCTCTGCAACAAATGACAGATCAGGAATGTAGTAGCGCCCAGCCCTTATTTCATTAATAAAAGCGATAATATTCGTGCCATCTGAGTACTCTGTGCCTTTTTGAAAGGATTCCATAACCAATGATGCAATGTCAGTATAGTCGCTATCCTTTTCCGGCCTGATAACAACTCCGTTCTCCCCCATATCCTCTACCTCTCTCCCGTTTATTGAAGCTCTCTTTAACTAATTTTACCATATTAATAATAGATAGCCTCTTCCCGACCGCAATATTGTAGAAATAGTTGGTCTCTATCTACCTAATTAGAAAGTTTTTCTATTTCAAACAACCTCGCAGTAAATCTATTTTTCATAGAAACAGATAGTTCCCCATTCGCTTTATTCCAACGCCAAGCTGAATTACCGTTTCGAGGATATGCTAGATCTACCTTGACATCCTCTCCCATCAAATCCTTTAATGGGATCGAGATAACATGACTATCACTATTCATTCTCCAAACCGCCAAATAATATTTATTTTCGAATACAAGCCCAACTGAATTCCAGCCGGAATAAAAAGATGGCATACCTAAAGGCCATAGGGATTTGGATTTAGGAATGTGTTCGCGAATGGTTTTATAATAACTAATAGCTTCTGAAACGAGTTTAAATCTGTCTTCTGAAATTTCAGCCAAATGTCCACTTTGATGAATCCGTAAGAGAATAGCATTAATCATGTTAAAAATCACTTCTTCCTCATCGCCATCTTGAAGTGGATACGACCAAACAGCACATTGTTCAGGGGTAACTAATGAAGAGGAAGCGGCAGCAATCACACCATTTTTCACATATTCAGTTTGATCACTTGTTGATTGAATACTATGTCTGCTTAAAAGGGCATAATCCATTCTCATTCCGCCACTGCCACAGTTTTCAATAATTAAATCTGGATACTTCATAAATAGTTCATCAAGCCATTTCAGATATGCTCTATTATGTTCTAACAATCCATCACCAAAACTATCAGAGTTCCTTTCCGTTCCGACGCCCGCGTTTATATTATAGTCCATCTTAATATATCCAACACCATAGTCAGAAACTAAGCGGTCTATTACCTTATTAGCAAAATCTATTACATCAGGATTCCTAAAATCCAACTGATATCTCGAGTGATCTAT
Organism: Evansella tamaricis; assembly: GCF_019042215.1. Lineage (GTDB taxonomy): Bacteria > Bacillota > Bacilli > Bacillales > Salisediminibacteriaceae > Evansella > Evansella tamaricis. The sequence goes on from NZ_JAHQCS010000077.1 coordinate 54,823, forward strand.
TACCCTTTTTCCATGCCGAAGAAAAAACCAATCATCAGGAACCTTGGAAGCTATATTAGAGTTAATACCCATAACCTCTATTTCGAGCCATAACCCTGGAATCATCCCTTTGTGTCGGATATAATCCATTACTTCGTGAATACCATTAGGAAAGCGTACTTTTGAAGGTAGCCATTCCCCTACACCATCCCACCATTCTCCATCCGAATACCACCCAGAATCAATACAATAGATTTCACAACCAGCCCGAGCTGCTGCATCGATTAGTGGAAGAATTTTTTCCGTCGTAGGATCGCCGAACAGGCAATTCATATAATCATTGAAAATAACAGGTAGAGTTTCGTTGTCTTTATTCGCACGACGAATTCTTCGTCGATATTGATTTATTGCGTTTACACTTTCTTCTAACCCTCCCTCAACCACTCCAATTGCAACAGGTACTGTTTCAAAACTTTCTTCAGGATGAAGAGACTTCCACCATTGATTTTCCGCTTCTGTAGGTCCGCTTAACTGTAAATATAATAACTCCTTCCTATCACTGATTTCCCAGTGCCATGATCCATGATGTTCAATTTGCCAAACTAAACTTGTTCCTACTTCTTTATTTTCAAACACTGCCATTGGGGCATACTCAGATGTTGACCATGTCCCCGTACTACTGTAAGCGATTCGTTTCATTGAAAACTCATTAACGGAATGAAATCCTAATTCCGGTAATGTATATTCTTTCCACTGCGCTTCACCAAACCATGTATTATGGGGTATATGAAGTCTAACTTTATCATCACGTGTACTTAATCCTTCTTTATCAATACCGGTTAATGCAAACGAGGATATATACTCTAACCCTAATGGCTTCGAGCCAGAATTTGTAACTACTGACCAACTTCTGATCATTGGAACTTTGTCAAAAAATTGTATATGGTAAGTCACATCCAGGTTAGTTAATTCGTCAATAAGGTAAATCTCTATCTTCCGCCCTTGGTCATTCCGTCCATCAGACCAATTAGAAAATGTTAATCGGTTACCTGGATTAGTACCAGTATGTTTTGATCCATGATGATCATTTTGATTTTCACCTGATAAGTGAAGTTCGATTAGTCTAAATTTACTCCTTTTATTATCATTCCATTCTTTCTCTTCTATAAAAGGTTGAGTTCCAAAATGTAACAGTCTAATATCTTTATCACTACTAATCTCCATTACTAAATATAGCTCGTTTTCATAAATGGTAATTCGCTCTGTCATGAGTTCCACTCCCAATTTATCCTTTTACTGCTCCAGCGGTCCATCGTCTGTCACTCGTCCCTGTTCCTTAAATACCAACGTATATAAATTAGTAGACATATTATTATCAAAAAAATAGCTGACTCCGTACGAAAACACAGAAGTCAGCTAGAATGGATGGTTTACAATACATAAATGGACAAGTGGATTCCATATTCTTTATAAAATTTTGGAACCGCTTCTCTCATTGGTTATCAATCCATCTGATTAAAGATGATCCCATTCCACCTGTATTTTTTTCTGCTTTCCTTTAATGTAAATTTTAACTAACCTAAACTTACTGCACTTTCTCTAATTATTAGTTTTGATGGAAATAACACATTTACCGGAATTTCCCTACCTTCAAAGCGGTCTAATAGCATATTCACCGCATACCTCCCCATTTCTTCTGTGTAAACCCTAACGGTAGTTAGCGACGGTTGAGTATACTGTGCTATATCAATGTCATTAAAGCTGACGATACTAATATCACTAGGTACATTTAACCCATCTTCATGAATGGCACGTATTGCACCAATGGCCATAGCGTCACTTGCAATAAAAAAAGCGGTTGGTATTGATTCTTTTTGCAATACATTTTTCATACTTTCATAACCATCATTAATGAGAAAGCCTTCTGATAAATGTACATGATCAGGGTTATAAAGATTATTTTCGTTCATCGTTTCCTGGAAAACATTTTTTCTTGGATTTGCTATTTCAGGACCTGATTGCCCACGATGCTCAATACCACCTATATAACCAATTTGCTGATGCCCTAATGAAAACAAATAGTTTAGTGCATTTTGGGTTGCATTGTAGTAATCAATTCCAACACTATCGAATTCACCATTATTGGAAAGATTATTTATATAAACAATATACGAACCGAACAACTCATATAACTCTCTTTCCTCATTTTCATCTGGTCCACCAACAAATATGACACCATCTAATTCCCTTAGTTCATTTTCGTCACCTATCTTGCCATCGCCAAGATGAATGATTTTTCGAATAGAGATTCCTTTACGATTACATTCCTTTTCAATCCCTTTACGTATGGACATAAAATAAATATCTTCCCACTCATATTGTTGAGAACAATACATTAAAATACCAATATTTTTTTTCACTTTCTGGTTTACTCGTTGTGATTTTCTTTTTCTAATCGGTACATATTCCAGTTGTTTTGCTAAGTCCAATATTCGCTGACGTGTTTCCGTTGATACGCTCATATTCTTATCGTTGTTAAGAACCCTTGAAACGGTAGCGGTAGAAACCTTTGCAGCTTTTGCAATATCGTTTATGGTCACCATCCAGCACACCTCATTATTTAGTAAACTTTACTTAATAGTATCATGTAGGTAAAAAGAATTAAATAATAATTTCCAATATATCCAAATGTTCTACATTTTCTTTGTTTCTTATCATAAATTTACTGTTTTTTTAAGAGAAACTCTACATCACATATAAGAACACGTTTATGGTATAATTTACTTAAAATTCTCTAGGGAGAAATGTAAATGAAGACCAAATTTACTAATTCCGCGCGATATAAATGTTTAGAATATTTGAAAAAAAATTCTTATGATTTATACCTGTGTTATTGTGGAATAGAAGAATGCGATCCCAATCACTCTTATGGCCCAATAAGTCGTAATGAGTATTTATTACATTACGTTATTAAAGGGAAAGGTATATTTAAAGCAGATGGAAAGACTTATCATATTGGTGAAAATGAGGCTTTCTTAATCTACCCTTCCGAAACTACATATTATGAGGCAGACAAATATGACCCGTGGACATATTTGTGGATTGGATTTGACGGTATAAAAGCAGAAACGTCTTTAATAAACGCTTCCTTTACTGAAGAAAATCGTGTCAGTAAATTTGACTGTGGTGAAACCTTAATACACTATGTAAATGGAATGTTAAATGCGAGCAAACTTACGTATTCCAATGAACTTAAACGAGAAGGTTATCTCTTTATGTTTCTTTCTGCTCTAATACAAGAAAAGACGGATAAGAAAAGTAACTCTCAAAATCCCGAAGTCTATGATTATCCTTTTCATGTTTATGTTGAGCACGCTCTTGATTTTATCTCTCATAATTATGAGAGAAACATAAAAGTTATTGATATAGCAGATTATATTGGAATCAATCGAAGTTACTTAACTACTATTTTCAAGAAAAGCTTAAAAGAATCTCCACAAGAATATTTAGTTAAATATAGACTTGAAAAGGCATGTACTCTCTTGAAAACAACAGACTTACTAGTTAATGAAATTGCTGCAAATGTCGGTTATCACAACGCATTAACCTTTTCTAAGGTTTTTAAAAGTTATTATAAGATGAGCCCAAAGACGTACCGGAAACAACATCAGGATCCCGTATTTTCGAACGATAAATCCCAAAAAATTGATGTAGAACAATAATAACGCGTTCTACATCAATTTTGGGTTTTCAGTTTTAGTTCAATGCCTCAATCTCTTTTAGAACAAATATGGCAGAAGAGAAATCACCGGCGTTTGCACAAAAATCTTTATCCTCAATAATAATCCCTACTTGCATTAGTTCATCTCCATAGTGGATACGGCTAGGATTCCCATTCAAACTATATTGTTTGTTAGGATCTAAACCTTGTAGTTTTAGACGTTTCCAACTGTCGTTAGGTACATTTAACACTTTATAGTACCCAACGATTGCCTTTGACTTGTCTTCGGCAACAACACTCCAGGCGGTTACTTGCCCTTCAAAAGGGCTTAAATGTCGGTAGAAGGTGCCATTCATTAACAGTTCTCTATGGGACTTATAAAATTCTATTTGATCTTTCACTTTTTCTTTTTCTTCAACTGATAATGTATTCAAGTCCATCTCATACCCAAAAGCACCAAAATAGGCCACATTTGCTCTCGTTTCGATTGGGGTTATTCTACCAACTTGATGATTTGGAACTGCAGACACGTGTGCTCCCATACTACTTACGGGGTAAACAAAAGAAGTACCATATTGTATTTTTAAACGTTCAACCGCATCCGTATCATCACTAGTCCATCCTTGTGGAGCGTAATATAGTATACCTGGATCAAACCTTGCTCCACCACTCGAGCATGATTCAAACAAAATATATGGAAACCTTGCAATTAACCTTTCATATAAAGAATACACACCAAGTACATATTTATGAAATGTCTTCCCTTGATCCTCCGCTGTTTTATCATTTGAAAAACACTCTGTGATATATCTGTTCATATCCCATTTCACATAAGAAATTTTTGATTCACTTAAGACTTTTTCCATTAATCCATAGATATAATCAACCACTTCTTTTCTCGAAAAATCTAATACATATTGATTACGAGAAGGAGACGAACGTCGGTTCGGAGTCGAAATAATCCAATCTGGGTGGTTACGGTATAAGTCACTATCCTTGTTTACCATCTCCGGTTCAAACCATAGACCAAATTTTAATCCCATCTCATCTACTTTATTCGCTAGTCCAGTAATACCTTCTGGTAGTTTATTAAAATTGGTTACATACCAGTCTCCTAATCCAGCTTTATCATGGTTACGACTCCCAAACCAACCATCATCCAACACAAATAGTTCCGCACCTAATTCTTTTCCTGCACTAGCTATACTTAGAATTTTCTCCACTGTAAAATCCATTTCTGTCGCTTCCCAATTATTAATTACCGTTGGTCTCGGTTTTTCACGCCAATAGCCTCGAGCTAACCTTGAACGATATAAGTTATGAAAAGACTGGCTCATTTTGTTTAATCCTTGCGAAGAATACACCATTACCACTTCAGGTGTTTGGAATTCTTCCCCATCCTCTAGAGGCCATTCAAAGGTATCTGGATGTATACCTATAAGAACTCTCGTTCGATCAAATGTATCCACCTCTACTTGTTCCAAATGATTACCGCTATAAATAAAACTGAATCCATAAACTTCACCATTGGTTTCGTCAGTATTAGGCCTTTTTAAAGCAATGAAAGGATTATGATCTGCGCTACTTGTTCCCGTCATGCTGTGAATTCCTTGAGTACCTTGTTCTAATTTTCTCACTTTCACATGTCGTTCTCTACTCCACGCTCCTGCTAGGTGCACCATTTCAAAATCACTGTCTGGTAAGTCCACTGCGGCACTCATTGTTCTCGTAAGAATGACTTTACTGTTCCCTTTATGAATAAATCTTGTATTTCTAGTAATAACCGGCCTGTTTTCATAGATGCTATAGCTAAGAACTATTTCTGTATTAATTAGGCTATCATACAAGGTAATTTCAAGTGTTGTTGCTTCCGTTTGCTCCTCTACATATGTTGCCGGTAAACCATCTAGCTTTTTCTTCCCCGCAAATATTTTATGGGAGTGATATTCAAAATTGGTTACTCTGCTTCCATTTTCTTGTTTAATTTCAAATGCAGGATACCTAAAATCGGTAGTCCCATACGATGGATATTCTTGCTTTGTATGTTGAAGTGATAATTTGTAGTCATTCTCGAATACATATGCGCTCAAGGGTTTTAGGTCTCCTTGTAGCAGATGTGCAAAAGTATTTCGATCACGTAATCTCTTTCCATAATACAAATTTCCAAGTTGATTGTTTTCTAAGATTTTTATGATATAACTAACTTCATTGTTATAAATATGAAACTCTTTCGATTCTTCATGAAATACTATAGCCATAGTTTACCTCCTGTCTTGAATCGTTCCTGTATAGATTTAGAGTTTGCCGCCAGATGTGGAAATACCTTCGATAAATTTTCTTTGGAATACTAAATACACCGCTAACATTGGCCAAATAGCAAGTACAGCAGCAGCCATTAGTTGAGGATAATGAATGGAATAAGCCCCCTGAATTCTGGCTAATGCTGATGCTAAAACTGCTGAATTAGGTTCAGAATTAATGATAAGAGGCCACATTAAATCTTTAAATGCGAATAAAGCAGTAAAAATACCAAGTGCAATTAATCCTGATCTCACTAATGGAAGCATAATATGTAAAAATATTTGTCCAATATTTGCTCCATCTAATATCGCTGCCTCTTCTAGTTCTTTTGGAAGTTGCATAAAAAACTGCCTTAATAAAAATGTCCCAAATGCACTGACGAGACCTGGAAAAACGAGAGCGAATATGGTGTTTCTCATTCCTAGGGCATCCACCATTAAATATTGTGGAATGATAAATATTTGTACAGGGACCATCATTTGAAATAGAACCAAACCAAAAAAGAAATCTCTACCTGGAAAGGTTAGTCTGGCAAAAGCGAACGCTGCCATTGCACTAAACATGACACCACAAACAACTCGCCAAAACATCATCGCTAACGTATTATAATATAGCCTAATAAAATTATTCTGTTCTAATACGGTAGCAAAGTTCTCCCATCTCCACTCACTGGGAAAGAAGACAAATGGATTCATTGATGTGGATTCTGTTACCGTTTTAAAAGCAGTTAATACCATCCATATAAAAGGGAAAACCATTATAAATGCTCCGATAATCAAAAACGTGTGGATAGCAATACTTTTATATAATTTTTTCCGTGTTGAATTCATGATCAATCACCTTCTTCATCTATAATTAACCCATTTTTTCTGTGCTTTCATTTGTAATACGGTAATGATCATAATTATGGCTAGAAGTAACATAACAATAGCTGAACCATATCCTCTTTCACCATATTTAAATGAATTATTGTAGAATAAATAAACTAAAGAAACGGTGTTGTCATATGCCGGGCTTGCAACATCAATCATCATATAAATAAAATCAAATACTTGCATTGATTGAATTATCGTTGTTACTGTTATAAAGAATAACGTCGGGGAAAGAAGTGGTATCGTTATATGGAAGAATTTAGATACTGGGCCGGCACCGTCAATAACGGAAGCTTCATAGTAGTCTTTTGGTATTTCTTGTAATCCGGCAAGCATAAGGACAACATTGTACCCAATAATACTCCAAATTCCTATAATTACTATAGATATAAGGGCTACATTAGGATTATTAATCCAATCCACCCGTCCAAGCCCAAGCCAATCCATCAAGTAGTTTAGTAAACCAAATTCTCTGTTGTACAACCACTTCCAGACCATCGTTACTGCAGCTGGAGCGGCAATCATTGGGATAAAATAAATAGTACGATAGGTAGTTCTCGCAAAAATTTTTTCATTTAAAAGTACAGCAATAACAAGAGATATTGAAATAGAAATAGGAATTACAAGACCCGTATATAGTAAAGTATTAGCTGTCGCACGCCACACCTGTGCATCGTTAAACAGCCTTACATAGTTATCAAATCCTATGAATACATTCCCCCGACCAAAAGCCCCTGTTCTAAAAAAACTTAAGTACATGGTCTGAATAATCGGTATTAAATTTAGTATTATAAGACCAACAATTGTAGGAGCAATGAAAAACCATCCCCAAAACCATTCGTTCACTTGCCTTTTTGTTGGTTTTCGCTTTGAAATACTATAGTTGAACATTTACTCATCTCCTACTTATAAAAAAAATGGTATAATATCATTTTTCTAATGCCCATGGATGGAAAATTTTAATATCATTGTTATTACGGCAACAGTGACCCTGTTGCCGTAACGGTTTATTTCAAATTCTACTCTTGTGAGAGGCTTTCATTCATTACTGCCGCTGCGTCTTTTGCTGCTTCCTCTACTGTTTTGTCATTCGTAAATGCACCATTTAATCTTTCATAAGCACGATCTTCCCAAACAGCAGTTGTGTTGGAATATGGTCTAATTTGAGCGTAGTCAACCATATCAATAAACACTCCAATATCATACGTATCATTTGAGTTAACCCATGCATCTGCTGCACCTTCATACGCTGATATAGCAACACCTAACTCCGCTTGTCTTGTTTGGCCTTCTTCAGAACTGAGGTACTCAACCCATTTCCATGCTTCATCAGGATGATCAGTGTTATGTGCAATAGCATTTCCAAGTCCATTAAAAATAGATGCCCTTCCTCCATCATTTGAAGCTGGTAACACTGCTACATCAAAGTTTTCTGCCATGTATTCGTTTTCAGTAAATCCGGTTAAATTCCATGATCCAAAGAAGCCCATCGCAACCAAACCGTTTTGAAGGTGGGTTACCCTCTCTCCATCTCCGAATTCTTGTGGTGATAAGCCTTCTAGAACAAAATTAACATAGAACTCTAACGCTTCTATCGTTTTAGGATCGTCGTAACCTGATACTTTATCATCCGTAATAATTGTTCCACCATTTTGATATACAAAATTATAATACCCTTCTTGATTGTGCAAAGGTGTTAGAATACCATATTGTGAACCATCATCCTTAGTTAATTGTTTTGCAGCATCGTATAAATCATCCCATGTCCATGTATCATCTGGGTAGGAAACATTTGCTTCATCAAACATTGTTTTGTTGTACCAAAGCCCTATCGTGTCATAATCTTTTGGAATAGCATACTGAGTACCTTCAAAATTATAAATTGATTTCAAACCTTCAGGGAACTTATCCATTTCAACTACATCACTACTTTGAATACGGTCATTTAAATCTAATAACATTTCATTTGATGCGTAACGATAAATTTCATTGGAGTGCATCCAGAAAACATCAGGTAATGAGCCTCCGGTTGCTCCGGCTTCGAGTGCTGTCCAATAATCTCCCCAGCCATTTACCTCAATGTTAATCTTGATTCCTGGGTTCTGTTCTTCAAATTCATTTGCTATTTGTCTAAGACCTGATTCTTGGTTAGAGTCCCATATTGAAAACCTAAGTTCTACTTCTTCCCCAGAGCCAGATTGTGTTTCATCTGTACCTCCATCACTTTCTCCACCATTTTCACTAGTAGATTCCGAATCGTTACCACAAGCAGCCAGAAATAAAAGCACTAGTACTGAGATAACACTCAGAAAAGTTAATCTCTTTTTCACTTTAACCCCTCCTATAGATTATTTTTTTCATTGGTTGTAAGTAAAAGTTTACTAGTAAATTACCTAAAACAAAATGGAATAATGTTACCTAAATATAGAATAATGTAAGGGGTTACATTTTAGAAAACGGTAGGCACCTCAAACGGAACCGCCTTTATAACTAAACTACCTCATTGCTTCTATTACCCTTTCATACCATATTAGAGTTTCTGCAGCATCTCTTGAATTAATAAATAAGTAATCTTCTCCCCGCTCAATATACAAAAAAGGAGGTGTGTCTCGATACAAAAACAACGTGCCATTCCCTAATTCATCTAATCGGAATTTCCCCTTCGCTCTTTGTCCATGAGAAAATCCATTTGATCTCATTTGAATTTCTGGCACATTCTTTACTAGCTCCACCTTTGTAATATCATCAAGCTCCCAGCTCAAACCGTAAACCCCACTTATATGCAGTTCTCGCCCTTCAACTGTTAATTCGTTAGGTTGCGCCCCAATGTAAAAAACCGCTCCAATAATTCCCACTGTAAAAACTGCAGTAACAGCTAAAATAATCGTGTTACGTTTACGAACTCTCTTCGCATCAAGCTTAGAAATGAGTAATAGGTGTGTAAACATATAGATCATCATAATCCCTAACGAGGCTTCAAATGCAAAAGGCACGTTAAACAAAAATAGGATAACGCCAGCACCAATAATATAACCTGAATTAAGCATGACATTTCCTACAGCTTCTGGATATCCATTTCGAATCATCTCTTCTTGTTCCTCTTTTGATTTCATAGAAAAACCAGAGATTAAATCATAATATTGCTTTTTCTTTATTAAATATCCAAAGCCTAAAAGCATAGATATCACAGGAATTTGAATGATTAATATGATAATTTGATATATTTCCAACCTTCTTCACCTCAATACCGCATTAATGGTTAGCTGTAGCGAACCACTAACAGCTTATTCTCTATTTAATATTTTTACATAAATATCCACACGCTAATGGTTCACAGTGGAGAGTATACTTTAAAACATGGGGATTTTGTCTGTCCATAAAAGCTCCTATGAGGACAATTTGATAAAAGAACTATATTTGTTTGTCCTCATGACCGAAGCCTCGAGGACACTAGTAAAGCAAAATTCGGCAGAACTGTCTTCATGAAGGGCATATGAGGACATAACGGCAAACGAAACTACACCAAATGTCCTCATAAATACATGCTCTCTTATTGATTAGAACTAGCTTTACACTTCAACCCGGCTCTGAAACTGTTGTGTAGCAAATAACGATAAAATTAACACTAGCTCCGAAATATTTCCTATAGCTTTACTTTCGAATGGGATAGATAGTCCTCCAACAACTCCCATCATTAATACTCCCATGAATAGCCATATCCACCTTAGTTTTCGCCAAAGAATGAGGGAAGAAATGAGGATAGAGAGGGTTACTGCTGTCATCATGAAAGGACCACCAGAGGCATTAGTGCGTTTATAACTTAATACACCTTGCTGCCATACTGGTTTTAAGGACAAATCAAAGAGAGGGATGACTTCCATTATAATAACGAGCGCTGTCACAGCGAGAACAACATAGGTTGCTAAGCGCGTCTTCGCCCACGTCACTCCTGCTGCTCTTAAGATTTGCAAAGCAAATGGAATGAGTAAAGGGGTAAAAAAAGCATGCATCCAATATCTAGGGACATTTAACCCTTTTAATAGCTCCCCTTCTCCAATAAAACGTCCGACCGCCAATATAGTGTTATCGTAAAATAAAGCAGCAATGACAACTAATAAAAAACTGGAATAGATTGACCAGCGTTCCTTTGTGGCGACGTATACTCCATACACGAGTAAAAAGGCATATACCATTGATAAGAAAAAATAAATAGTAGTGTCCATCCAATCACTCTCTTTTCGTAGTATATAAAAGATATGTTTAGGATGTCCTTAAATGCTGGTTTAAATTAACGGGACAAGGGGTGTCCCCTTGCCTCCCCTAAAAACTGGAAAGGTCACCAATCCACTTGGATGCTGTTACCTTTTCCCCCATAAGATAAAGTTATATCGTTCTGCGGGTCGGGGGGCGATATCTAAGGGTATTATTTCTCATATTCCTCTAATAATTTATTAATTACTTCTTCTCTTAACATTTCTACATCTGTTATCTTAATTAATTCGATTCCCCAAAAAGTTGTTAACTTTACTTTCTCTTTAAAGTTTTCTCTTTTATAAACATTACCGTCAGCTTTAAAATTAAGATTCTTATTCTCAAATGCCATACATTTTAACCACCAATGTTGTATATCTTTCTTTTGATCATCCGTAATAATATCACCAAAGTCCAATACTCCGCCCAATACACAAGGAGTTAATAGCTTAACCCGAGCGTGGTAAAACTGTATGTTTATTATTAATACTCTGGTTTCTTTCTTTTGCTTGAATTTGTCATGATGGATATATGCGCGGGACATATATTGAGGAAAAAAGTTGGAAAATGTATTTTTATTTTGTTGGATGCTTTTACTAGGTTCGCTCCCAATTGTATTTCCGTATATTGGCTCAAACCTCTCCTCGCTTAATATCATATCTGCTTCTCTTAACATTAAAATACTGTTATGCACCATTGATCTGACATTTTCAATCGAAGTAATTAAAACCTCATTTTCTCCCATTCATATTCCTCCCTACAAAACTATAGTTAGTTACAGACACATTTTTTAAGGAATCCCAAGTTAAATCCTGTGTCTTAGTGGAATAGCTCCAGTTCAACATTCCTACAGATTGAAGATTATCGAACCCCTGATAAGCAACCATATTTTTCTTAACTAAGAAATCGTTTAAATCAGTTATAACTAGATTGTTATACTTACTAATGAATTTGGAAACTACCGGTTGAAAATGCCTCCATGACAACCAATACAAGTCTTCATTTTTAAATTTTACAGTTGGACGCTGGGCAACTGCTTCTAAACTGCTTTCTAAATCTTCATAAGGAATATAGGACTCGAAAGTCAAGTAGATCATTGATCTCTTTACACTACGATCCTCACAGATTAATCCTAAAGTTAAACAAGTAGATTCATTGAGAATATCTTCAATTTCACGTCCAATTTGATCCCTTTGTGCATTGGTTCTTTCTTCAACATCAACCGTCTCATCTTCAATACTTGATTTTCCTGAAAAGTATTTAGCCTCGATGCAAATAAGATGTACTTCACCTGTTTGATATTTCAAAGTTAAGATTAAATCTGGTTCACTGTTAGCTAATTTAGGCCAAAAATAATAATCTACTTCAATGAGTTCATCTCTTTTAATTTGTAATGTTTGCTTTTCCAGGTTTCTTGCACTGTTAAAGATTTCTATCAACAATTCATTATCAGGTAAATATCTTAATAAACCGAAAATAGTTGAAGTTAAAACATCTTCACTGTTCTGAACAGAACTTGATACCTTCCCCATTAACTGTGCTTGAATCATATAAACCTCCTTATTAAAACATTAGTTTCTTCAAAGTATTAAGATCAACTTCGAAATTGCTTCCATATGTTCTTTTCACTTTGAGAATTTTTTCTTTTGGCCCATAGTATAAAACTTCAAAATTATCATTTACATATTGAAGAACAAATAAATCATCAAATTTGTCAAACGTATTTTTATTTATGGTTATGAATCCACTTTTCTGTGCTGTTGTTTTGACACTAATTTTGCGATTGTTACTAATGACGTCAAACCCATGTTGATTCACTTCCTTAGCTAAAGTCCCTTTGGTTTTTATCGCGCAATAAAATTCTCCGATCCGTCCTATTAAATGTCTTACCTCTGTTGGCTTACAATTCAATAAACTTATTTCATACTTAAGTATCCTGCTATACTCTTCAAAAAGATTATTAATTTGTTGGAAGCTAAGTGAACTGGTCGCAGCTTTTGGATTAGAGTTTTCACTGTGTTCATTATAAAGCTGCTTAACCCCTTCATTCCATTCACCGATAACAAATTCACTTTCACTCCCTTTCGGTTTATGAAAAATTAAACCTGTATATGGAAAACTCTCTCCTAGGTATTTATAAGTAGATCTATTAATATACTCGAACAAATGCTTATCGAATTTGATTCCCGCGTTATATCTGTTATAGCAGTAATCCGAAAGTATTATACTACTAGGATTGGTACCGTATTTTTCATTTAGCTCCTTTTTTAATTCAGAAGATGTTGTTAATGTCTTTTCCTTACCTTCCATTACCTTTTTGATTTGCTCATATATTTTCATAGACCTTCACCTATTAAATTAATATTTAAGAAATTTTTATTGATGTTTATTAATTCAACATTTATAGCATTCACTCCTGTTCAAGTAAATAAATCCATCCTGTTTATATTTTTCCAGGTTAAAAAGTGCCTGACCCCCGCTCAGTAATACAATACTGCGTCGGGGGTCAGGCACCGCAAACCATTGGTTGAATTAAATCAGTTCTGATATAAACATTGTTGTAGTCCCATCTTCTGTTTTAAATCCCAATTTTATGTAGAACTCAACTACATTTTGGTAGGCAATCAACACTTTTGTTTGGTATCCCTTATATCTATCAAGCATCATATCCATCATTTCTTTGCCTATTCCTCTTCCCTGATAATTCGGATTTACTAACATGTAATGAAAATAGGCTGTTAATGCACCATCGGATAATGCATTAATTAATCCAATAAGTTTTTCTCCATCCCACGCGGTAATAACCGAATGAGAACCTTTTATTGCTTTTAATAGTTCACGTGGAAACTTTCCAGACTCCCATTCTACTGAAAGAAACAATTCCTGAAGACCTTCATGTGTAATATTTTCTATATCTGTTTTGTAGTAAACTTCCATTCATAAACCTTCTTTCATTTTTGATATGTAGGTTTAACTAATCAATAAGGCAATAAGGTAAGGCGATCCCTTTTTAAAGCAATGTTACCCAGGTATTGAATAATTAAATAAACTCTTTAAATTGATTTCTTTTAATTCCATTCCATTCTCTCTGAATAATGCTAAAGTATACATCATCTCTACTTACTCCTGATGTATCAATATAATTAGCTCTAAAAACTCCTTCTTTTGTTGCTCCCAACTTTTTAATTGCTTTTTGTGAACGAACATTTCTAATATCAGCACTAAATTGCACTCTTCTAAAATCCATAATTTCAAATGCATATTTTAATAGTTCAAATTTACAGGCTTTATTTAATCCAGTTCCTCTATATGGCTTACCGTACCAAGTCCATCCAATTTCCAGACGCTTATTATTAAACTGAATATTTCCGAACCTTGTTGAACCAGCGATTTCATTGGTTCTTTTATCAATGACTAAAAAAGGATATGAATAGCCATGGATTCTCTGATTAACGGTTTCTTCTATGTACTTATCGAGTTCTTCATCATTTTTACACTCTATTGTATAGTAAACCTCTTTATCATAAATGATATTTTCTAACTGCTTTCTGTATTTTTCTTTAAATGGAATTAACTTTACAAGATGATTTTCTAAGATTATATGTTTGTTATAAAATTCATTCTTCACTTTTAACATGTCCCCTTAACATTTCATTTTTACTATATATTAACAATAATTCTATATGGTATATTGTAGTAAATACATAATAATTTTAAGTTTTTTTGGATAATTACTTAATTATAAATATTAATTATATGCATATACTTAAGTTTTTAATGTTAAGGAGGAACTATTATGGACGAAATTGATTATAGTATTATTAGTCAACTTCAAGAAAACGCTCGAATATCAATGACCGATCTGGGAAAGAAGATTGGACTTTCCACTCCTGCAACAAATGAAAGAGTAAAAAAACTAGAAGATAAAGAAATTATAAGAGGGTATAGGGCTATCATTGATCCTGAAAAACTCAATAAGAATGTAACAGCATTTATTTTATTCGACACAAAACAAGGAAAAAAATTCAGAGATTTTTGCAAAGACCATCCAATAGTAGTAGAATGCCACCGCTTAGCAGGGCAGTATAGTTATTTAGTGAAAGTCGTAACAAAATCAGTGAAAATACTTGAAGAATTTATTGATGCTACTTTAGTTTATGGAGAACCGTCTACCTTAATTAAATTATCTTCTGTTGTGGAATATAAACCATTTATTAAAGGCGTTAATGAAGAATAATTACAATAGGGTAAATTGATATGATGTCTCAATGAACTTATCTTTTAACTATTTTTAAAATGTGTTATTCCTTAGGTAGACAATGCTTATATCAATTATTACTTCAAAAAGCTTGCTTCGCAGTATATGTCTAATAAAAAAAACCACCCTAAAAGAGTGATCGCCTTAATATGACTTTTTAATTACGAGTATCGTTATACTGTGCAGCAAAAACTTGTTTGGTTAATAAAAGTCAAAAAATGGTGCCTGACCCCCACTACGGTGATACAGCACCGTGCCGGGGGTCAGGCACCTCATTCGCACCTTCCCATTTCTCATGCTTTTCATATGCCTCTATATATCAACTCTTCGTAGAATCGTTATAAAAAACCGAATCAATACATGGGTTTATTAAGTCTCTAAAATACTGATCCATTTGGGAAGGAGTATAGGACATATTATTGTTTACCCACCACTTTAATAAGTTGATTAAGGTACTAGAAATATGGTTTGTTAAGATTTTTATAGGGACTTTAGGATTTTTTCCTAAAGGTAACTTCGACTGAAGGTATTCCTCTAATCTATGATTCCAGTAAATCTCAACTTTTTCAAAAAAGAAGTCAGCACTCTCTGTTTTGAATAAACCTTTAACAATCTTACTGTCTTCCTGTATATGTTCAAAGAGCTCCATTACTGAATTCACTCTAGGTTTCTCCCCATCATATTCAATATAGCTCTTTATATATTGATTAAGTATTTCCAGTTCATCCTCCACACTGCTAAACAGCAGTTCATCCTTGGTTGCGAAGTGGGAATAAAAGGTGGATCTCCCTACATTCGCCCGATCAATAATATCTTGAATAGTAATTTTATTGTATCTTTTTTCCTCCATTAGTGAAAATAGTGCCTCATTGATAGCTTGGCGGGTTTTCAATACTCTTCTGTCCAATTCATTACCTTTCATTTTACTCCCTCATTTCGGACAATTTTTGTCTTTCGTTCCATAACGTACTTTTTATTAAGTTTGATGATTTACTGTTAAATGATCAATCATTTACAATTAAACTGAACAAAGTGTTCAGTAATGAATTTATTGTACATTAACCACAAACAGAAAGAAAGCTAGATATTTTTCTTAAATCAAATTGTATTAGCATGAAGAGAGTAGTTTATTTTAATGTAAAATCGAAAGGAGCTAATGCTTGATGGAGATATTAAAATATATTAGTTTAGCAGCCACAACATGGTTTGCAGGTTTTTTCCCACATTTTGAAATATATCTTGCCGTTCCTGTAGGATTATCAGTTGGACTTAATTGGTTTGATGCTTTTCTTTGGGCATCCCTTGGGAATTGGATGGTTATCCCACTAATTGACTTTTTTTATGATTGGTTAATGAAATTTAAGTTTATGAAAAAATTCAGTGAGAAGTCTTTGAAAGGAAAATGGCGAACACGATTGGAGAAGTACGGTGCTTTCTTCATAGTAGTTCTTACTCCAGTTACGGGTGTTTGGGTTATAGGAATTATAGCGAAAGCTTTGAAATTTAATAGAGTACAATTATGGCTATATAGTGGTATTAGTGTGGGTGTGACAGGGTTTGTCATCGCTGTATTAGCTAATATGGGGATACAATTATTTTCCTAAATGGTTTTGATAGTAAATCACTAGTTTTTACAATCACAAAATAACTCAATTAAAACGTGCTAATTCGTTTTCTTATCTTCAATCAAAATGCAACCAAGGTCTGAAAGTGCGCTTACAGGCCTTGGTTACCATTTATTAATTTGTACAAGGAAATTAAAGTACTTTAGTCCAAAATTGCTATTAATCACCTA
>NZ_JAHQCS010000078.1 GCF_019042215.1 Evansella tamaricis
CCCCTCCCTAATGTCGCATCCTTAAGGGAGGAAGCGACAAAAGAGAGGCCGAATCCGGACCAAGTGTCGCATCCTAAAGGAGGAAGCGACAAAAGAGGAGCCGACCCCCTCCCTAATGTCGCATCCTAAAGGAGGAAGCGACAAAAGAGGATCCGATCCCGGATCTAATGTCGCATCCTTAAGGGAGGAAGCGACAAAAGGGATGCCGATTACCAAACTAATGTCGCATCCTTAAGGAGGAAGCGACAAAAGAGAGGCCGATCCCCTCCCTAATGTCGCATCCTCAAGGAGGAAGCGACAAAAAGAGGAGCCGAACCCGGATCTAATGTCGCATCCTCAAGGAGGAAGCGACAAAAGAGGATCCGATCCCCTCCCTAATGTCGCATCCTCAAGGAGGAAGCGACAAAAGAGAGGCCGAACCCGGACCTAATGTCGCATCCTTAAGGAGGAAGCGACAAAAGAGAGGCCGATCCCCTCCCTAGTGTCGCATCCTCAAGGAGGAAGCGACAAAAGAGTATCTGACCCCCTCCCTAATGTGGCATCCTCAAGGAGGAAGCGACAAAAGAGGAGCCGATCCCCTCCCTAATGTCGCATCCTCAAGGAGGAAGCGACAAAAGAGAGGCCGAACCCGGACCTAATGTCGCATCCTTAAGGGAGGAAGCGACAAAAGAGAGGCCGAATCCGGACCAAGTGTCGCATCCTTAAGGAGGAAGCGACAAAAGAGAATCCGAACCCGGACCTAATGTCGCATCCTTAAGGAGGAAGCGACAAAAGAGGAGTCGATCCCCTCCCTAATGTCGCATCCATGAACTGTCCGAACCAGCAAGAGAATTCGGACAATTCACCCGTAAATCCCCGCCAATATGTCCTATCCTAGCCAATGTACATAAAAAAAGGTGATCACCCATCGTGACCACCACTTCTACTACACTAAAATCAACACCGCTGCCGGTCTTACCCTGACCACAACACACTACACTAAACCAAACTACACCAAACTAAACCAAACTACACCAAACTACTACCAAACTACCCAACCTAACACCATTGCACCCGCATGTGGGTCATAATTCAGATTCGGTACATAGTTATACCACACCACCTATTCATACCACACCCCACACACTAAACTACATCAAACCACCCAACCCAATCACCGCTGCACCGTCCTCGTTATACTATTACGATACTCATTCGGCGACATATTCTCCAACTTCTTAAAAATCGTCGAAAAATAAGAATAATTTTGAAACCCAACCTGCTCCGCGATCTCATAATTCCTGTACTTCGACTCCTTCATGAGCCGCTTGGCCTCCGCCATCCGCTGATCCAAAATATAATCAATGATCGATTGCCCCATCTGCTTTTTAAACGTCCGGCCCAAATACGACGGACTGAGGAATACATGCTCCGCAATCGTGTTCAGCGTCAATTCCTCCCGTAAATTCTCCTTTATAAACGAAATCGCCTCCGCCACCTGCGAACTCACCTGCACTTGCACCTGCACCTGCTGACTATCTGATTCACAAACTAAAGCAAACCACTCCCGCAGCAACGCCAACGAATCGCGCAGACTAACACTATTCTCAAACACAGGGAAAGGCACCGACCCAGCCACATCGTCATGCTCCAGCACACCAGGCACACTTCTATTCCGAAGCACCCCGCCAGCGCCAGTACCCAAACCAGCGCCAGCCCCCAAACCAGCCCCGCCAGCCCCAACACCAGCATCATCCCCGACCGCCGAGACATCAACTCCAGACAAACGAGCGCCTAACTCCCCGAACCATCCCTTCAAAAACGCCGGGTGGAACTTCTGCTCCATCGCAACATCAACCACCATCTGAACCCACTCGTCCATCTGCCGCTCTGAACGCCCCTTGACCACTTTCGCAAACCTAGCCTCAAGTGCAGCCAACTCCTCCGACCTCTCAAAAAACGCCCGACACCCTTCCACAAACAACGGCACCCGGCCGTCACAATAATACACATAATCCGCGAAACCCTCCAACCGCTGATAGGCCGCCACAAACTCACTAACCGCATTCACCCCATCATCACACAAAACCGAAAAACCATACCCCCCATAACCAGAAGCACTCAGCTCTAAATTCACCCGCTGCAGCACCACCGCGGCAATCGATCGAAGCACCTCCGAAACATCACCAGGCACCAATCCCGCACCAACCAACTCCCCATCAGCACCACCAACAAGCCCCGGAACCACCATCACAAACCGCCCCGGCGAGACCGGAAACACCTCACATACCACCCCGGCCCCCGCCACCATCGACTCCGTCACCCACTCATACACCTGAGATTCCAGAGCATACAAGCTTTGATCTGGGAAAAATAGAGTACTACTCTTCGAACCCTTAACCCCCACGTCCAAACCACGCTTCCCGTTTTCAGCAGCCAGTAATGCAACCTTTTTCCCAGCATTACCATCCGGAGCATACTCCCCATGACCACGTGACTTGCCATCCTTATGAGGCAAACCTTCCATGGTACTGCCATCAAAATCATTATCATCAACAAAACCTTGCTTACTCGTTGAACGATCATTTCCATCTATGATTTCTACATCCTGTCTACCATTGCCAATAGAACTTCTACTACCATTTTTCAGATCTTTCTTACTATCATTTCCATTTTCCTTTGAAGTTTGCGTATCTTGTCCAAACACTTTATCGTTCTTTATAGTAGACAATCGGTCCGAAAGAATGCCCATCATAACGAAGTAGGGGCCATCGCGCAATTGTATCCCGAGGGAAGATGCTTCTTCCAGCATTTCCTGAGACGTGCCAAACCCATGCCCAGAGCTATCTTTTGCGGTAAAGTGACGAGTGCTTTTCCCATCCCCATTCAAATTCCCAATCCGATTTTTCCGAGTCCCATTCAAATTCCCATCCTCATTCAAATTCCCCACCTGATTACCATGTCCGTTCTGATCCTCACTTGAATTTCCAACTTGATGGGCACCACTATCGGTAGCTGCATTCAGCAACTGGAGAAAATACTTTTGACGCAATGGAAAACGATAGTTTAAGAGACGCTTTTCCTCCTGAACCTTCCATTTGGAAACTCGCTGAATTTCTTTCTTGATCTTGCTGATCACTGCCTTTGTCTCATCTAAATTAATTGGAGACTTTAATATGTAACCGTCAGCCCCTTGGTGAATCGCCTTTTGCGCAAACTCAAAACTTCGGTGAGCTGTCAAAAAAATGACCTTTATCATAGGATACTTCCGTTTCAGTTCATCCAATAGCTGGAATCCACCCATAACAGGCATCGTAATGTCAATCAGCGCCACATCTGGCATTACACGGGCGCAAAAGGAGAGCGCCTCAACCCCATTCGTCGCCTCACCCACAATCGTAATTCCCCAGTCTTCCCAAGGGAAACTGTTTTTCACATGTGTTCTTGCCATCGGCTCGTCGTCAACAATCAGCATCTTTATCATGAGAATGTTTCCTCCTTCTGAATGGGAATTGTCAGTATAATCCGTGTTCCTTCGTCAATGTTACTTTTGATTCTCACGTGATACGCATCTCCGAACAGCAACTTAAGCCTTCCGTGGACGTTTTTCATTCCAATATGTCCGGAATCAAACCTTCTTGAACTCCCGTCCGATTGGCTGTGAGGTAGGGTTGCCGCCACCTCATCATGGACATTGTTTCTGCGGTTTCCACCTGATTCATTGGCGGCCCCTGATGTAACAGAATCTGTAACAGAATCTGTAATAGAATCCACCGTGGCAGATTCGATGTTAGCACCTGATTCTAATGCATCCCCGATCGTTTCGAAGTCCATCTTTCCACCGACCCCCGATTCAAAAGCACCTATCCCTAATTCAAAGGAAGCCATTCCTAAGTAATCGACAGCTATTCCTAAATCATCTTCAGCCATTCTTAAATCATCGACAGCCTTTCCTAAGTCATCATCAGCCATTCCTAAATCATCTTCAGCCTTTCCTAAATCAAGGGGTCCGTTCCAAGAATTCCCCATCACGGCCAGATCCGCATCCATCTTCCGCAACGTATTGTGCAGGTCGGCCAGTTTCCCAGCATCCATCCCGATGCCATTATCCTCGATGATAATGTCCCAGGAATCATCACCCAATTCCGTTCCAATAAACAGCATCCCACCGTTTTTCGCCGGGACCAGTCCGTGGAAGATGGCATTCTCCACGAGTGGCTGCAAGCTGAACTTCGGGAGCTGAAACCCCAATGACCGAACATCGATGTCCAGATCGAAGTCAAACTTGTAATCATAACGGATTTGCATCAACGACATATAATTTTTCAACGCATGGATCTCGTCGTCCAGTGTCACGAGGGAGGGCGCCGATTCGAGGCTGTAGTGAATCGTCTCCGAAAAGGCGGTGATCAGCTGATCCACCTTGGCGTGGTTCTTCTCCCTTGCTGCAATGCTGATGGAATTTAACGTGTTAAAAATAAAGTGGGGCCGTATCTGACTTTGGAGCGCAGTGAAATCCGCTTCCTTCTTCGCCTGCTCCGTCTTTTGCAGTGTGGTTACTAGATCATTAATCTTGTCTGTCATGGAATTAAAGTGCTTGCCTAGCTTCCCCAGCTCATCATTCCGGTCCAGCTCGATTTTCGTCTCCCAGTTCCCTTGCCCCACGTGATCCATGGACTTGGCTAAAATTTGAATCGGATGTCCAATCGTGCGGGAAAGAATAAAGGAAATGACAATGGCGAGACACAGGGAAATAATTGTTAAAATCGTATAATAATCCATCCCTTCCTGGAGGGAACGGAAAATCTCGTTTTTATCTAAAATCCATACGACCTGCCAGAGGAGGGGATTTGATTGGCTACGGACAAAAAGGTGATCGTTGCCGTTGAGCTCTTCAATCGTGGTCTGCCAGGAGGCATTAAAAAGGGCAGGATCGATCAGAGCCAAATCATACTCCTTCCTAAAAGGATCGTACTCCACGTATGGATCCGACCCGAACAGGGGATGGTTGTGATAATCTAGTAACACCAATTTACCGGACATATTTGCAAGAGTATTCGGAAAAATATTTTCATATAATTGGGGCAAATCGATGTCCAATGCCAACACTAAATTTTTCCCATCAACATTCCTTAACTGAATCACGGCCGTGACCGTCTGACCGGAGACGGGGGAATAATATGGCTCCGACCAGTGAATCTGATCCTGAACCGCAAGCCTCATCACCGCACTATGAAACCCCTCATCCCCATCGAGCAACCATCCAACATGAGACGAACTGGCAACGACTTTGTCTCCATCCAGTAAATGAACGTTCTTCGCATTCGGAATGTAGAGAGCTAAATATTCCCGGAACCAGCCTTGAAGGTGATTGTAATCCCCAGTCTGCAAAAAGGAATCATTTGCCACAGACAAAAGAAACCCATGGATATTATTTAAATTGAGCGTTAAATACTCATCTGTCTTACTCGTAAACTGCTGCGCATAATCAAGCTGTTCCTGGAGCAGCACCTCTCGAGCATTATTTGAGTAAAGAAAACTCACCGAAAGAATCAGCACATTGATCATTACAAATGTCATGATAAACAATTTCGTGGAGATATTCAGATTTCGATGTAGTCGCCCAATAAGATGTTTCATGTCATTTACTCCTAGTAATCTATCAGTATATCTTCATTTTTA
Source organism: Evansella tamaricis (assembly GCF_019042215.1). GTDB lineage: Bacteria > Bacillota > Bacilli > Bacillales > Salisediminibacteriaceae > Evansella > Evansella tamaricis. The sequence continues at coordinate 5,662 of NZ_JAHQCS010000078.1, forward strand.
TGGAAGATACATGGAAAGTCAATGGGACAAGAAGCCAAATTTCGATAAAAAGTGCAAGATTTCGAAAGAAATAACCAGATTTTGAATAGTGAACTCCTATAGAAAATTATATACTAGTACTACCTATAGTCCGAAGGTCGTGAAGTAAACCGTATGTTTGTGGGTAATAACTACCATCAAGCCCGCCAAACATCCACTATCTTTTATGGAAAAATAGAGTCGGTAATCTAGGAAACATTAAAATTTCGCAATGTTGCGGGCTGAATCGGGAGGTGCAATCGGGAGGTGCCTGTCACTTGTCGAAATCGGGAAGCTCGTAATCGGAAGGTGCCTGTCACTTGTCGAATCGACCGTGAGTTCGGACAACTGAAACCGGAAATGGCCGTGAAATGTCCGAACTAGCCGTAAGTTCGGACAACTGAACCAAGAAATCGCCGCGAATTGTCCGAACTAGCCGTAAGTTCGGACAACTGAAACCGGAACTGGCCGTGAACTGTCCGAACTGACCGTAAGTTCGGACAACTGAAACCGGAACTGGCCGTGAACTGTCCGAACTAGCCGTGAGTTCGGACAACTGAACCGTGAACTG
>NZ_JAHQCS010000079.1 GCF_019042215.1 Evansella tamaricis
TACTCAGCTACTCTTTTGTCGCTTCCTCCTTCAGGATGCGACATTAGTTCGGTACTCAGCATCTCTTTTGTCGCTTCCTCCTTCAGGATGCGACATTAGTTCGGGGCTCGGCTCCTCTTTTGTCGCTTCCTCCTTTAAGGATGCGACATTAGGGAGGGGACCTGCTCCTCTTTTGTCGCATCCTCCTTTAGGATGCGACATTAGTATGGTACTCAGCTGCTCTTTTGTCGCTTCCTCCTTCAGGGATGCGACACTAGTTTGGTACACAGCAACACTTTTCACGCTCCTCCTTAACCCTTAACGACGCGACATTGGAACCGAATTGACCTCCTGTTTGTTTTCGAGTTAAACGACACTATTTCTGATCTCTGCCCCCCACCGCTAATTTTGCCCCACTCTTCTTAAATACCTGTGAGGCCATTCTGTCTCCGATCAATTCTCCGTCTCATTACGTGAAAATAATAGTTTGCTAAACGCCCAAAGATGGATGCCAGAAACTGCTGGAACAAAATAGCCGTAACAATTGGAAATGCTGCGGAAGGCGGGAAAAAGGCAACAGCTAATGCGGCACCTGCCCCATTATTTCTCATCCCGGTATTATACATGATGCTCAGAACAACACCTTTCTCCCATTTGAATATCCTTGCAGTGAAAAAGCCCATTATAAATCCAATGCAAGCAATGATAAAGACAAGGACTGCGATCAAGATAACCGTCCCGTCAAAGCTTCGAAAATAAGGGGCCACCACTGCTCCATTTACCAGAATGACAAAGATGAGCGCAAATTTAGAAAATGGGGAAAGGAAAGATGCTGTCTTATTTATCTTCTCCTTTAAAAATCTTGTCACCAAAACTCCCAAGATGGAAGGGGCAACGATCATCCAGAACAATCCGATCATTAGACCGTATGTATCCATCGACACTTGAGTACCGATGAAGAAGTGTAATAAATACGGTACTAACAATGGTGAAAGTAACGTATTGATAAGGACAATCGTTAGTGTCAGCGCTCTGTTCCCATTGTAAGTGGATACCCACATTAATGAGACGACACCTGTCGGTATAATGTAAGCCAGGACAAATCCCATGATAATATATGGATCATTGGCAAAAAAGACGTTAGCAATCCCATATGCGAGGGATGGCATAATCAACTGCAGCAAAACTAAACAGACAATAATAGGAAATGGCCGCATAACTGCTTTTCGTATGGAGCGAATATTTAAACCTAAACAGCTTACGAAGCTGATAAAGGCAAACACCCATTTCACTAAATAGGAGTAGGAGCTTAGCCACGAAAATATTGTTACCCCTAAAATAACTGCACTTGGAGCAATGAGCAGCATCCATTTTTGTAAAAATCTATTTATGGTTTCTAACACACAATTCCCTTCTCTCGAAATAAATGAAAGGTCAGATGGATCCAAATCCATTGACCTTAATAAAAACTATCTGACTATTGTACTCTCCTTCTGATGCATTTGAACGCTTGCTAAAACAAACGCACCTACTCCATGTAAATCGTTAGTGCATGTTTCCCGGGCCACATAATAATCATATACCCCAATCGAGGTCCCAATGCATATATCAGTCAGGCCAATACTTCCGTCTGGCTGTACCTCAATAAATCTGTCTACAACACCGTTATAGCCTTTTACCGCCACTTCAAAATATTTGTCATCCACGTATCCCTTGTTTACTGCTTTTGCAATAGTATAGATAAATAAGCAAGAGCCAGAGCTTTCAAGCCAGTTATCCTCTAGATACCCCTTGTCAACAATTTGATACCACAGTCCGGATTCCGGATCCTGAAACTTCACTAAGTTCTCAATCAACTCCTGAACAACACCAATCCACTCCATCTTTTTCGGATGGCCCTCTGGCAGCATTTCAATCATATTTACTAGTGCCATTCCATACCATCCTAATGACCGTCCCCAAATTTCGGGGGCAGTATTTGTACCCATAACAGACCACGGTGTTTTTCCACTCTCATCCCAGCCATGAAAATAGAGGCCTGTCTTCTCATCCTTTGTATTCTTTCGCATTAAGTTTTCTTGCTGGACCACCAAGTCCAAAAGTTCTGGCTCCTCAAACTGTTGACCATATGTGATTGTAAAAGGCCCTGCCATATACAATCCATCCAGCCACATTTGGTAGGGGTACTTATCTTTATGCCAAAATCCCCCTTCCTTCGTTTTGTTCAACGTATTTAAAAGGTTTCTCAACTTTGAAGCAGCTATCTTATAACGCTTTTCACCTGTTTTTTCATATAAAGGGAATAACAGCAGCCCTGGTTGAATTGCATCTAATTCACTTCTCCGGAAAAGAAAATTCCCCTCTTCGTCCACAAGCTTATCGACATACTCCTTAAAGTATTGGTAATAATCATCATTTTTCGTTTCCTTCCAAACATCGTACATTCCATAAAGGAAAACACCCTGATGATAATGCCAACGATCTGCCGGAGGCAATTTACTTGGTTCAAAACGGTTCATTAAGCTTCTACTTGCCTCTTCCGCCCAACGCAAAGGTTTTTTTCCTTTATAAACACTTCCTATCCCCATATTTTAACCTCCTACTTTTTATACGTATTCTGAACAAATTTTTCAACCGACTCTTTCATACCAATTGAAATAATGTCTGTTAAGTATTCCCCTACAAAAATGGCCAGCTGATCCAGTTCTGTTAAATCCTCTCCCCAAAAATCTTGATCGGCCAATATAGCTTGAACAAACTCTGCTATCGTGACTTGCCCTTTAGTAACGTTTTCCCATCCTGAAACAAAAGCGGCAGTCACTTTTTCATTTTCGCGCATTGTATATTCCTGACCATCTTTTCGGAGCCCTATTAAAGGATTTTCCTTCTCCCGGACGGGACGATAATAAGCAATTAGTGCTGCTAATGAAAATACAATTGCCTGAGGCAACCGTCTGTTTTTCTCCGTATACCGGTGAAGTGTTGGAAGTAATCTTGTCTGGAATTTATAGACTGCATTTAACCCGATATCTGTGAGATAATGCTTGTTATATGGGTTTAGGAATCGTTCTTTAACATCCTCCATAAAAGATATCTTAATTTTCTCCTCCGCTTCCACAGTTGGAGCAATTTCTTGAAATCCCAGTTCCACAAATTGACGTAAAGTACTCTCCTTCATAGCCTCCAGAACAGTGTCAACTCCATATAAGTATGAAACGGCGAACAGCATGGTATGGGGACCATTCAGAAGACGAACCTTTAATTCCCTGTGGGAGGTAATGTCTCCCCATTTCACATTTAAACCTGCACGATGAAGAGGGAGTTTCTTCTGGACCGCTTCACTCCCCTCAATGGCAAACATGTGATATGGTTCTCCTACTGTAATAAAATTATCCTTGTACCCTAGTAAGCTATGAAACTCTTCTAGGTTATCATTTGGAAAGCCAGTGACGATCCGGTCTACCAGTGTATTACAAAATTCGTTATGTTCACTCACCCACCTCTTGAACTCAGCAGGTAGATTCCAGTCATCTGCTTTTTTAAGAACAAACTCTCTTAGCTTCAAACCATTTTTTTCAATTAATTCACATGGAATGACTATTAACCCTGAGCCTGAATCTCCTTCGAATGCCTTAAACCGATGATATAAAAAATCTGTCAGTTTTCCAGGAAATGACAGAGGTGCTTCCCCTTCGACATAATCCTCTTCCACATACGTAATCCCTGCTTCTGTTGTGTTGGAAAAAATAAATTCAAGCTCCTGCGACTCCCCAACTTTAAGAACTTCCTGCCAATCAAGTTTTGCATTTAAGCCTCGGGAAATGGAAGAGATCACTTCACTCTTATCTATTACATTGCCATTTTGAACCCCCCTTAACACTACTGTGAAAAGTCCATTCTGTTGATTTAATAAGGGAATCGTTGGACCTTGTGACAAGGGCTGAACAACAACAACCTTTCCATTAAATAAACCTTGCTTATTCATTTGATGGATCATCCAGTCTATATACCCGCGTAAAAAGTTTCCCTGACCGAATTGTAGAATTTTTTCTGGAAGTTCTTCTTGAACTGGTAGCTCCGCAGTAGTTGATACTCCAGACTCTAATAGGTAATTAGTTAAAAGTCTCATCCTGCACCCCTTTCTCTTTTCTCAAAAACTATTAGGTTATAAAATAACTCCGTCCTTAAAAATTGATATTTCTTTAAACCCGAACTTTTCATTGTTTGTTCTTACTTCACCTGATGCCATTTGAATAATATACTCGAAAAATTCATCTGTCAGTTCCTCTTTACCTTTCCCGTCCACTAATACGCCGGCATTAAAATCAATCCAATTTTTCTTTTTCTGAAAAAGGGGAGAATTAGTTGAGATCTTAACCGTTGGGACCGGTCCACCAAAGGGAGTCCCCCTTCCTGTTGTAAAAAGAACAATATGTGCTCCTGAGGCTGCTAACGCTGTAACCGAGATGAGGTCGTTACCCGGTCCCTGCAACAGGTTCAAACCTGCTTTATTTATTCTCGAACCATAAGGCAAGACATCCGCAACTTGGGCAAATCCCCCTTTTTGTACATTCCCTAAGGACTTTTCCTCGAGTGTAGTAATACCACCCTTCTTATTTCCTGGAGAGGGATTTTCATAGACATTTTGTCCATGCCGGATAAAATACTCTTTAAAATCATTGACTAAATCCACAATTTTTCTAAAGGTTGCCTCATCTTTTGACCGTTCCATCAGTATTTGTTCTGCCCCAAACATCTCTGGTGTTTCTGTTAGAATGGTGGCTCCACCATAGGAAATCAGTCTGTCTGAGAATGATCCAAGTAATGGATTCGCAGTAATCCCGGAATATCCATCAGATCCGCCGCATTTTAATCCTACCTTTAACTTCGAAATAGAAACAGGTTGCCTCTCAAATGATTTCGCATAAGTTACCAGTTCCTCCATTAAGTTCATCGCTTCTTCTATTTCATCCTCCGCTTCTTGAATTTCAAGAAATTTCACACGTTTGTCATCATAGTCTCCAATAACCTTTTTGAATTCTTCAATATAATTATTTTCACAGCCTAGACCCATGACTAAGATAGCGGCAGCATTAGGATGATGAATTAAATTACTTAATATCTTTTGTGTATTATGAAGATCATCCCCTAGCTGGGAACACCCAAACAAGTGAGGATAATGATAAACTCCATCTAAGTTTTCATCTTTATACTGTTCCGTTGCATTCTTTGCTACGATTTCGCACGTCTTATTAATACAACCCACAGTATTGATTATCCAAATTTCATTCCGTATCCCTACATCACCATTTTCACGAACATATCCTTGAAATGTTCGATCAGTTTCCATCCTTTTAACTGAAGATGGCTTAGGCGTGTAGCTATATTCCATTGTTCCCTTTAAATTCGTTTTCACATTGTGCGTATGAACCCAGTCTCCAGGACGAATCGTCTCTGTTGCCTTCCCAATAGGATAACCATATTTGATAACGTTTTCATTTTTTTCAATCGTACGGATTGCAATCTTATGACCGGCAACTATCTCTTCGTGAATTGTAATAACCTTATGAGCGACTTTAATTGTGTCCCCTGCCTTAAAATTCTTTAAGGCAAACGCCACATTATCAAGCTGATTGACGATAATATGTGTGGATTCCATTTTTACCCCCCCTATAAATAACAACGTTGTTAATGTAATTATAAAAACGAACACAAAGATTGTCAATCTAAGAAACTTCGAAACAGTATTATTTTCCCCTAACCTTGCCAGTCATTTGATATGCCTCCTTTCTGAGTAGCAAGTAAAAGGGAAATGGACAACATTAATAACATAGAAAGATAAACTTCAATCCCGGCACATTGTTTAACAATGCTGTTATTAACATGCACAAGTATGCCTTACCAACCTCCCCTTTCAAGAGAGTTAACAAGGTTGTAAAAGGTAATTAAAGTGTAAGTGCTTCCCTGAAAGTAGTTCATACTTTCTGAGTATTAATTGTATATCGCCTATGAATTCACCAATTCCCTGATAATATGATGTAAATAATAATATCAGAAAAAATTCATAGGTTATTTTCCGTAGGATTGTAGGCCAGTGTTTTTTTTAGATAGAACTTAGTATTTGTTTATTGGACTAATATGGTATAATCTTAAGTAAAAATAACAACGTTGTTTGCGTTTGTACACTTTGACGTTTGGAGGTAAGGTCTATGGGCGTTACGATTAAAGACATTGCAAAACATGCTGGGGTCAGCTATTCTACCGTATCAAAAGCCCTTCTTAATAGCCCCCTTGTAAAAGAAGATACTAAAAAGAAAGTTGTTACTATCGCAAAGGAGCTTGGCTATCAGCCAAATGCTGCTGCCAGAAGTTTAGTCTCAAAAAAATCAAATACAATTGGTGTTGTTTGGCCTAATGTAGAAAGGCCAGTTCATGCATCGTTGATCACAAAAATTAACAAGCGTCTTGATGATCTTAACTATACAACACTAATGTCTATAAATAACATATGTGATGCGGTTAATACGTTTAACCGATTCCAAGTGGATGCAATTCTAGTTTTTGATGGGGAAGGTGCTACCAATTATTTTTCATCCAAAGTACCAGTGGTGGTCTACGGGTTAAAAAATGATGAAAATCCATATCCGATAGTGGATGTAAACCGAAAATTTGCAATTAAAAGTGCTGTACACTATTTCCATGAAATTGGTCACAAAAAAATCTCTTATATTGGAGACTTACCAGTAGATTCTTTCCAGTTAGAAAAGGTAACCGGATTCAAAGAGGCACTAGCAGAGTGTCAGTTAAAACACTTTGAACACTCCATCCTATCCGTGGAAGGACTTAATCAGCATGATGGCTATTTAGCTACAAAAAAATTATTGGAATCGGGAGATAAGCCAACCGCAATAATAAGTGGAAGTAATGACTTATCTAAAGGTGCACTCCGGGCAATTAGCGAAAGTAACCTTAAAATCCCCGAGGATATTTCCATTATTAGTTATGATAACCTGCCTCAAAAAGAAGGTGTCAGCGTACCCTTATCCATTGTCGGAGTACCACTAGATAAAATTACGGAAAAGCTAACAGATACTTTAATAGATGTAATAAACCAAAAAGAGGTTGAGCGATCTATCATTCTAAGTCCAGAAATTAAAATTACGGAATCCTGTGAACGAGTACAAAATTAGTTATCCACACCATAAGAAAAGCGCGGAGCTAGACAGAGATAAGAAAACTTATACTTTCTCTTAATAAAAGGACGTTTTCTTCATCATGAAAACGTCCTTTTCCATCCTTTACAATACACTCTCTAGGAAGCGTTTACACTCGGCCATTTCATGTGACTTTGCGGCCTCCATTATAATAATAGATTCCGGCTTATATTTTTCTAATAGCTTCAAGTATAATGAATAATTCATTTGCCCCTTTCCAGGTGGGACAGTCTTAATTGAATTCTCAGTTAAAATTCGGTCCTTTGCATGGCACGCCACAATACGGTTTCCGAGCAATCGAAACGCTTCTTCGATCACATCCTCCTGTTGATAAAAATTTTCAGCAGTCAATAAATTTCCCGGATCTAATACAACCCCCAGTTGGGATGAATTTATTTCATCTAACATTTTTTTTAATGAGGTTGCGGTATCAATTAAGTGACCGTTTGCTGGCTCAATTCCAACAAACACCCCCCACTTTTCCCCTTCTTCTACTATTTCTCTTATCGTGGCTATTAAGGTCTTCCAGTCTTCATCATTTACTTCCCAAGTGGGCTTTCCCACTTCTGCTGCAACAATTGGTGCACCTAATAAACTTGCATAACGAATTAATTCCTTAAATCGGGCGGTATTCTCCTGAAGAATAGCTTTGTCACGATGATATAGGTGAAGGTAACAAGCAAGAATAGAGATAGAAACACCATGCTTATTAAATTCTTCTTTAATATTTGAAGCCAATCCCGGGTTCAGAAGCCCCGGTTTACTAAAGTCATAATCATTCACAGCTTTCCATAAAGCTAATTGCACATGTTTAAAACCAGAAGAGCCCACTTCTTCAGCAAGTTGCTTGTATGGCATCTTCCCAAATAAATGAGCTAAAATTCCAACATTCATGTTATTTCCCCCCTTACTAGTAATTTTCCCTCTACACGTCCTTTCTCTCCTCTAATAAGTCCATTACATTTCTCTTAGATTGATAATTCAGCTCCTTCATTAGATTAGAGGTATCCCATGGCTTTCCAGGGTTAGCTGATACACCATAGTATGTCCCATAGGTAACATCAGCCTCGATTGCGGCAAGGAACAGGCCAATAACATCATCCGTTGTAAGTAACGTCTTCTTCAGCCTGGGCTTCTCCTGTATCGCCACATGCTCTTTTTTTGGAGGGACTGAACCAATGCGGATATTTAACACAGATAAGGAACGCTGGGAAAAAAGAAAGCCTGCTTGCTCTGAGGCTAATTTTAATAATCCATAAACACTTTTCATATAAGGATAATCGTTGACAGTAATCTCTCTTCCTAACAGGGAGTTTCCATCTTCCTCGTAATAATCGGTAACGTGATTACTACTACAATAAATAACCTTAGAAATTCCGATTTTTTCTGCAACGAGTAGAATATAATAAGTTGCCTTAAAAAACACATCAGTCATTACATCAAAGTTATCCTTATTTTCTATTGGTCCCTCTGTATTAACTTTGAGCAAATTAATAATTACATCTGCATCCTCGGGGATCTTTGTTATTAACTCGTGATAATTTGTTGCATCCAATTGAATACAATTAGCGCTCTCTAAATGCTTAGTGTCCTTATCCATAATTACAACTTGGTAATTATTCATTAATCCCTTAGAGAGTATTTTTCCAATTGTACCTGCACCACCTATGAGAATTACTTTTTTCATACTAAATGCCCTTTCCTTTTTCACGGGGTATATACTCGAATTTAGCTGACGTTACATTATTTTAATAGAAGTTGATATGACATTAATCAGCGAGTTAACTGTCTCTTCCTCTACTAGCGTTTGCCCTGCAAATTATCCATCAAGACAACTCAAATCATATTCGTGAGGTAAATGCTCGTTACTTCTGCGATTACTCGTCGCATGATAACCGTTGCTTCTGCGATTACTCGTCGCACAAGAGAATCCTGTGGGAATAGCGAGCCTGGCAAGACCTCGCAGAGACGGATGAACGAGGATGCTTGCGGTTCGACCGCGGAAAGTGAGTAGATGGATGGCATATCAACACTTATTGTATTGTCACCAATTCATCATTTAATCTTCCCACCAAATATGAAATAATGCGTTGGATCTCAATGTAAACAACGGTTAAAGGACAAGCCCTCATTTCCAAAGAAAACGAAGGCTTTGTTATCTAATTTCCTTAGGTATCTTACTCAATCTCAAAATAATTTGATGCATTTGTATAACAGATATCCTGAACTATTTTGCCGAGCAGGTGATAATCCCTAGGAGCTTCCCCAGCCTCAACCCATCCCCCAAGGAGGTCGCATAAAATACGTCTGAAATATTCATGGCGGGTAAAGGATAGAAAGCTTCTTGAATCTGTAAGCATGCCAATAAATGTACTAAGTATACCGATGCTTGCAAGATCAGTCATTTGTTTAACCATTCCAATTTTCTGATCGTTATACCACCATCCAGATCCAAGCTGCAATTTTCCTTTCGTTTCGCTAGATTGAAAGTTCCCAATTGCAGTGGCAATAGTGTAATTATGATTTGGATTTAAGCTATATAAAATTGTCTTTGGCAGTTCGTCCCTCTTATCAAGCTCATTCAGAAATCCATTTAGGTTTCGCGATAAATCAAAATCATGAATAGAATCATAGCCAGTATCTGGTCCCAATAAGTTAAACATACGGTGGTTATTATTTCTTAAAGCACCCACATGAAATTGCATCACCCAGCCTAGGGAAGAGTACATTCGCCCTAAAAACAATAGTGTATAGGTTTTATACATTTCCTCTTCTTGTTTACTAATGCTTTGACCACTTACTCCTTTTTCAAAAATTGCGGAGGCTTCTTCTAAAGTACAAGGTGTATAAGGTAATGTCTCTATCCCATGGTCAGAAATTCGACAACCTTCCCTATGAAAATAATGAATTCTTTTTTCCAGAGCTTTTAATAGGTTTTCATAAGATATAATATCTGTTTCCGATACGTCCGATAGCTTATTGATGTATTCCTGAAAATCTGGACGAATGATTTCCACTGCTTTGTCTGGTCGGAATGCTGGCAATACTTTTGTCTCCATGGAGGATTGTTCTTTAATTCTTTGATGAAACTCCAATGTGTCTATTGGGTCGTCTGTTGTACAAATGACCTTTACCCCTGATTGAGCAATAATACCTTGGGTCCTGAAGTCTTTTGTCTGTATCATGGCACTGCAATGATTCCAAATTTCTTCACTCGTCTCTTCATTCAATAATAAATCAGTCTCAAAATAACGCTTCAACTCTAAATGCGTCCAATGATAAAGAGGATTTCCTATGGTATATGGTACCGATCTAGCCCAAGCCTGAAATTTTTCATAATCACTTGCTTTTCCTGTAATCAACTCTTCTTCGACACCTAGACTCCTCATTGCCCGCCACTTATAGTGATCCCCGTGAAGCCAAATCTCTGTAATATTTGAGAATCTTCTATTCTCTGCAATTTCCTTTGGGCTTAAATGACAATGGTAATCATAAATTGGCATGTCTTTAGCATATTGGTGAAATAAGACTCTGGACGCTTCATTAGTCAGCATAAAATCATCATGAATGAATGGTTTCATATAAAACTAGCTCCTCCTAAACAAATACTTTGAAATAAAACCTTCCTTTATATATGGAAGGTTGTTGAATCATCTTGACTATACAGATTGCTTCGAGACTGACAGGACATCTTTTATACAAATCGGTTTCTTCTCTTGAACAGAGCGCCATACAGCCTCTCCTGTAGCAACTGCGTAAGCCCCATCCACAGCTCCAGACTGAATAGTGTACGTTCTTCTTGGATCAACACCAAGAAATAAATCCTCTAACATAATTGGGTCGGCCCCACCATGCCCCCCCTCTTTATGAACCACATGAATAGTTTCCTTTGATCCAAAGAGTGGAAAAAAATCAATTGTCTGCACCTCCGTTGGAAATGGTACCCTTTCTTTAATATGGTATTCCGTCGATTCAATTCTACCTTTTGTTCCGTTAATGGCTAATCGATATCCTTCATATGGTAATGAGAAATTTACTGAATAGCTTAATAGTGCCCCTTTATCGTACTTTATCGTAGCAGTGTACGTGTCCTCAATCGTAATCTCTGAATCATAAATACATTGATCAGAACGATAGTTAGTATATTCATTGTGCATTTCTCCCACATTTTTGTTATTAATGTGGTCATCTACAACATGAACAGTTTCACTTCTGCTGTTCCAGCGTCTATAATAATCGCAATCCAGCTTTACATCGCACGTTCCACAAAATCTTCCATCTTCTTTCTTCGGATTTAGTTCTCCTTCCGCACCATAATAATTTAAGGCGCCATAGGCAAATAATTCCACAGGCTTTTGATCAGTCCACCAGCTAACCAAATCAAAATGGTGTGAGCATTTATGAATGGACAATCCACCTGAAAATTCTCTCATCCGGTTCCAACGCTGAAAATAACTAGATCCATGGTACGTATCAATGTACCAGTTTAAATCAATAGATGTTATTCTCCCAACCTTCCCTTCCAAAACTAGTTCCTTTATTTTTGTATGGATCGGAGTATAGCGATAGTTAAATGTCACCGTTACTTTACCCTCGCTTTTCGCCTCCGCATCAATAATCCTTTGACAGTCTTCTCCTGTTGTAGCCATTGGTTTTTCTACAATCACATCCAAGCCCATCTCTAGAGCTTTAATAATATAAGTTACATGTGTATCATCCCTACTTGCAATAATAACAGTATCCGGATTCGTGTCTGTTACCATCTGAGCAAAATCATTTGGAAGATACTCAGGAACTTCTGAAAGGGAGGGATAAGTATCTTTACATATTTCGAAACGTTTAGTATCTGAATCTAACAAACCTACTATCTTCGATGTTGTGGAAAAAGTAGATAATATAGGCCCTACAAACATATTCAATGCCCGTTTACTCACACCACAAATAGCATATTTTTTCACGCCTTCCATCACCCATTTCATCTCTATTTAACTACTGATTACTTAATACCGGTAGTTGCAATACCCTTAACTAAATATTTCTGACAGAATAGGAACAAGATAAATTGAGGTATTAAGGACACTGTAGACATGGCAATCAATGGTCCCCAAGCTGTCAGGTTATCTGGGTCCGAAAAGGCACGTAATCCTAATGCCATGGTATATAAATTTGTATCCTGTAAATAAATTAATGGGGATAAGAAATCATCCCAAGTCCACATAAATTGAAATATCATTACTGTTACAAGGGCGGGCTTACATAAAGGTAAAATGATATACCAGAATACGCCATACCAGGAACATCCATCAATAATTGCAGCTTCATCAAGCTCCCTTGGTATTCCTCGAATAAACTGTACCATTAAGAAAATAAAAAATGGTGAGCCTCCAATAAATGCAGGTACAACTAGGGGTAAAAAAGTGTTCACCCAATTTAAATTATGGAAAAGAATATATTGCGGAATTAAAGTTACTTGCATCGGAAGCATTACCGTCGCCAATAAGCACGCAAATAAAGCACCTTGAAACTTAAATTTTAATCTAGCGAATGCAAAGGCTACAAGACTGGATGAAAACAAAGCCCCCACAACAGAAAGACTCGTTACGATCATGGAGTTTTTGAAAAACAAATCAAAACCGTATTTACCAAAGCCACTCCATCCTTGAACATAGTTTTCCCATTTAATTTCAGAAGGTATTAAGGATGCGGAGTTTAGAAAGATTTCGTGCTCCGGTTTAAGCGAGCTTACAGCCATCCATAATATTGGGTAAAGCATCAGGAGACCGAATCCAATGATAAATGTGTGATATATAATAGAAGCCCTTTTGGACTTTCGATTATCCATTAGCCTTTCCCTCCTTCCGACTCATAGTAAACCCATTTCTTTGAGGATTTAAAAATTAAGAATGTAGCTAGTGCAATCACTACAAGCAATACCCAGGCTAAAGCTGATGCATAGCCCATCCGATAGTTCGTAAATGCTTCACGGTAGAGATATAATGCATAAAATAACGTTTTATTTACTGGTCCACCTTGTGTAATTAAAAAAGCTTGAGTAAAGGTCATAAATGCATTAATCATTTGAAATACTAGGTTAAAGAAAATTACGGGAGTTAACAATGGTATGGTAATACTAAAAAACTTTTTGAACCTGCTTGCTCCATCTACAGATGCTGCCTCATATAATTCTGTTGGAATCTGACGTAAACCTGCCAGGAAAATAACCATTGGAGATCCAAATTGCCAAACAATAAGTAGTATTAGTACCCAAATTGCATAATCTGGATGGGAAAACCAGTTGTAACCCTCAATTCCAAAATTACCTAATACGTGGTTTAAGGCACCTTCTCTGCCAAAAATCTGTCTCCATATAACAGCAATAGCAACACTCCCCCCGATAATAGAAGGGATATAATAGAGAAGCGTATAGAACCCGGAACCCCTGTGCCCCATATTCATCAACATTGCTACAAATAGGGCAAACAATAATTTTAGAGGAACAGAAATAACTACAAAAAGAAGGGTCACTTTTAATGATGTGATAAATAAAGGATCATTTGTAAAAATACGAATGTAATTGTCTAGCCCTACCCATGTTGGTTCTTGCAGCATATTATAATTTGTAAAGGATAAATAAAACGAATATATCATTGGACCAATAACGAACCCTATAAAACCGATCAGCCAGGGTGATAGAAAGGATAAAGCAATTAAATTATGCTTTATCGTTCTTTTCTTCACACTTCCTGACAAAAAACCACTCGGCCTCAGTTTCATTGGTTTACCCAACTCTTCTCTCATACTGGACCTCCCTTGAGGAAGAGGTAGGGACATATCTAGAGTGTTTAGTTGAAAATCCGAACAATACACATCCATAGCGAAGGAAATATACGAAATACTGTCTCTTCCTCTAATAGCTAATGTTTTCGAAATGTATCCATCGTTACCACTCGAAGCAATTCTAGGAAGTAAACGTCCGTTCTTTGCGGGATCAAAGGCAAAGGTGAGCCTCCACAGTGACGAGCAATACTTCACGAGTATACTGCGAGTTGTCTCAACGGACAGAACGTCCTAATATCGGGCAAGCCACAGGACGTGGCGCTTTGCCCGATGGACGGATGATCTACATAGCGATGCTAGAAGAGGAAAAGATACGCGGAGCGAGGTGGCTCACCAGACGCCCGCGGATAGTAAAGTCTATTTCCGTAGCCAATGATTGTATCAACCAGCAATTTGTTCGGATTTCTCATTGATTAAAATACTTTTGTCCCAGCCTCTTTATGTTTTTCATCTCCTAATTTCTGTCAATTATATCCTGAACACCTTTTTTATAGTCTTCGAGTGCTTCTTCTGGAGATTTTAATCCATATAAAACCTCATAAATAACAACCTCAAAAAATCTATCCATCTCTTGACCAGTTGGTGGTGGCGGTGGTGGTGCAGATCCTGCATACTCTGAAATTAAATCGATGTATTCAAACTGCTGTTGGACCGTTCTTTCCGCACTATCATATAAATGGTCACGAATTTCTGAGGAAATTGGTACACCACGGTCACCTTGGAAAACCTCATGTGCCTCAATACTGTTTGTTAAATAGTCCATGAATTTAACTACTTCATCTGGGTGTTCAGTATTGGTATTCATTGAGAAGAATAAGGATGCTCGAATGTATTGTCCTGACTCCCCACTTGCACCAAATGGCAAGGTTGTTAATTCAAAGTCTCGATTTGCTGCATTTGAGACAGCGACAATTTGGTTACTATGAATTACTTGCATT
The DNA here is from genome assembly GCF_019042215.1 of Evansella tamaricis. GTDB lineage: Bacteria > Bacillota > Bacilli > Bacillales > Salisediminibacteriaceae > Evansella > Evansella tamaricis. The sequence goes on from NZ_JAHQCS010000079.1 coordinate 14,969, forward strand.
GGTACATCACCTGATACCAACAAGTAGTCTTCAATAGCCCCAGTTGCCTCCAATACATCTGCAGGTGGCACAAGCCCATCTACCTCTAAATCTAACCAGAAGTTAATGTAGTCAAGGAATAATTTATCATCGTCCCATCCTCTCGTCGTACCCTCATCATTATATAGCCAGCCTCCATTTTGTCTTAACCAGACACCAAATCCCCTGTCATGTTGGACATCATTTCGGATAGCATATTTTAAATCTAACGCCTCTTGAACTTCACGACCCTTTGCCACATAATCTTCCCACGTATCTCCAGGTGCAGGATAATCTACTCCTGCTTCGTCAAACATATCCGGGTTATATGCTAGGGCAAACGCATTGCTTCCTGTATTTAAACCCACCAGCTGATCACCAATATAACCTGGTGCCAATCCAGTCTGATCAATATTGTCTGTATTAATTGCACCGGAATCAATGTACGGTTGTAAATCTGCAAGTACCTCACTCTGTGTATACTGAGGTAGCCAACGGTCTACCATTTGGAAGACATCAGGTGCATTACCACCTGCTGCCTGTGTTGCTAATTTTTCAGAGTAATCGTCAAATCCTAAAAACTCATAATCTATTTTCACATTCGGATTGTCAGCTTCATACATTTCAATAACCTCTAACGTCCGATCATGACGGTCTTGGTTCCCCCACCACATAAACCGTATCTCAACCTGTTCCTCTCCCGTATTCTCAGGCTCGTCATTTGATTCAGTCGAATTGTCCGATTCGTTTGAGGCATTATCTGTCGTATCATTAGATTCTGTAGATTCCGTTTCAGTATCGCTGGAACATGCTGCAAAAACAGTTAAAGTCATCGCACAAACCATCAAAATGAATAATGCTTTGATTTTTACAGACATAGAATTTCCCCCTTGATAATTTTATTAACTCTACGATTTCCCCTGTCACTATCACACTTTGACAACATAAAAAATAGTATTCTTTTTGTGTATGTATTTCTCCCCTTCCCGTTTGTTTTTTAACATTAGGTTAGAATCATTAAGCGACTTCTCGTGTATGACAACGTTGTAAATTTGTATAACAACGTTGTAAATTTATATTATCATGGGTGGTAAGCGTTTTCAATAATGAATTTTGAATTTTTAAATAATTTATTAAATTTTGTTCATTACTTCTGAAAATTCCGATTAAAACAGGGTTAGAAATATTATTTTTACTAGAGAACGTTTTGATAGGAATTGGGTTAACTCTGTTGTCTAACTATCATTACAGCCGAGAGGCCTCCTTCCTTAAAAATTAGGTGCATTTTTAAGTGGGAGGTGAATTGGCGGTTTTGACTTTCTTACTAGGATTTATATAATATTTTTGTAATCTAAGCTTATGAGAACTTACGTTCGGTTAGGTGAGATGTGAAATCGACTCCACTGGTGGTTAATCGTCATTTCTAAAGTCGATACCCCAGAAACCCCCACTTCAAATTTCGTTAGAAATTAAGTGGCGAGAGTATTCATGATTTTATACTTGCCGTGTTTTCGATACATGATTCTTCCTTGATTTTTTCTAGTTTTTGAAAAATACGATACGTTATTAACATGAGGATCATACTGAGTGGTGCCACACTAAAAAATAAGACCAAGGCAGAATTCCAAAGGACAATAAACGCGCTAGATACTACGAGGACTCCCATTAACAAAGACTGCAATGGGTTGGAGAGTGCAACAATAATAGTGAATTTCAAATATTGGAGAACTTTTAGATCATAATGAACGTATACAGGAAAAATGTACAATAATACAATAATGAAATTGATTAATACAAATACAAATAAGATAGTTAATATTTGAGAAACGATCCCTTCCAAGTGAAGGAAAAAATAAATATCGAATATTAAGATGCCACCTATTATTAATAGGATAAACCCAAGAAGATTAACCTTCAGAAACTCTTTTCGGAAAGTGTTCCAAAAAAATTTAGTAATTGAAATGTCTCCATCCCCTTCCATCCATTTTCTAACGATGGAAAATACCGATGCCGTTGCTGGTGCAATACCGAAAATTATTCCACCAACGATCGTAAAACCAAACCATAATAAATTCAGATAAGCAAGCTTCATAATCCAATCACAGGCAAGAAAAAAGGGACTTGCTACTTTACCAAAATTCATATGAAATCCTCCTCTGTTGGGGTCACTTCTGCATTAATAACGTTGTTAATTTATTATAAGACAGGAAACTATTGTTTCAATAGAAACTTTTATACTTCTAATACTATCAACCTCTGTTTAATTAGCTTTATATTTTAGAACATGTCTAAGTAAAACTTTAATGTTAATTTACACTTTAGAATACTAACTTGTCTCTTTCTCTACTCCTGCGATTACTCGTCGCTTTAGAGAATTGTTCCTTTTCCCGCAGGCATATGCTCCGCCGAAACAACAGCGAGTTGCTCGACGGATAGTCCCCAAAGCATTCCCTTGTAGGAAGAGACAGTAAGTACCTTCCGTTCAATCAACTTGTTCCTTTAACATAGCGTCAACAAAAAACAAGATTATTAGCTTTTCAAATAATTCCAGTAGAAGAAAAGTCAAAAAGACGTACGATAATTGAACCCATTATTTGAATCAGATTCCAACACCGTTCTGTGACTTCCTCTCCTTCCTGAAAAATATTATTTATTTCTTTTCTATAGGCCATTTTCCAATAGGATAGTTTATTTCAAGTCTTCCATCCTCACAAAATCCATATCTTTAAATGTATAGTTTTCTCCGGCCATCGCCCAAATAAATGTGTAGTTATTCGTTCCCACACCTGAATGAATCGACCACGGAGGTGATAAAACGGCATGTTCATTTTTAACTATCAGATGCCTTGTCTCGTTTGGTTTTCCCATAAAATGGAATACCCTCGATTCCTGTTCCATATCAAAGTAAAGATATACTTCCATCCGACGGTCATGTACATGGGCAGGCATCGTATTCCACATATTATTGGGTTCAAGCAACGTCATTCCCATCATTAACTGACAACTTTGAATCCCCTCGGAATGTATATATTTATAAATCGTGCGGTTATTTGATTCTGCATCCGAGCCTAGTTTTGTTGGCTCTGCATCTACTATTTGGAAGTACTTTTGTCGGGTACTCTTTATGTGCTAAAGCAGAAACAAAATAAAATCTTGCTGGTTTAGATGGGCTCTCACTTTGGAATGTCACTTCTTCTTTTCCTAAGCCAATATACATACAATCCCTCTTGTTTAGGCTATACTCCTCCCCATCCACAGTTACTGTGCCTTTTGATCCAATATTGACGATTCCAATTTCACGCCTCTCTAAGAAGTAATCTGTTCTTAAGGAGTTACCAGCATCTAATTTTAATACACTAGTTGTTGGAATCACTCCTCCCACTACCACACGGTCATAATGGGAATAAACCATGTTAAGTTCTCCAGAGACGAAAAGTGATTCTAGTAAAAACTCACTTCTCAATTGTTCTGTCGTATAGTGTTTAACTCCCTCTGGATTAGCTGCATATCTACTTTCCATTTCATATCACTCCTTTTTTATTAGTTACCCTGACAATACATGTAATGTGCTGTCATCCGCTACACCTAACTCCCTTTCACGCAAGGTACAAGTGCGACATCCGTCCCTACTTCACTCCGTTCGCACTCACGGTGTCTTCTTTGCCTGCGGAAGATTCACGAGCCTCCTCGGCTCTCCGAGGGGATCCAAGATGCTATACCTCGGGGTCTCGTCCGGCTCGTTCTTCCGCGGGAGTGTCGTGGGATTACGCTCATCCAGTATGATAAACACTTTATTTTCATTCGCCATGGTATGATTTTTCACATTTGATTATTGGGTTCTTTAAAGGACAATGTTGGATTTGAAACAAGTTGATTGAAACGTAGGTACTTACTGTCTCTTCCTTTACAAACATTAATAGAACTTTTCGATTAGGAACTCATCCATCCTCCATCAACACAGAGAACGTGACCTGTCACATACCTTGATGCTTCGGAAGCAAGGAACACCACTGGACCCTTTAGATCGTCTGGTGTCCCCCATTCCCCTATAGGAATACGGGATGTTATAAAGTCATTTCTAACCTCGTTCTCCCGTAACGGTGCGGTATTATCCGTAATCATATATCCCGGGGCAATGGCATTGACACTAATTCCCTTACTTGCCCACTCATTTGCCAAAGATTTCGTTAATCCTGCCACGGCATGTTTTGTTGCAGTGTAGGCAGGAACCCTTAACCCCCCTTGAAAAGATAGCATGGATGCGATGTTTATTATTTTCCCCTCACCATTTCCGAGCATATGCTTTCCTACTTCTCTACTTAACCGGAACACAGAATTTAAGTTGACCTGTACAACATCATCCCAATCTTGGTCGGAGAAATTTTCCGCTTCTTTTCTGCGGATTATTCCAGCGTTATTGACCAGAATGTGTATTTTCCCTGCTTCTTGAATAGACTCAGTTACTATTTTGGTAACGGCATTTGCTTTAGATAAATCACCTTTAATTTCATAAAACTTTTGACCTAATGCTTCAATTTTTTTCCGTGTTTCCGACATGTCACTAATACCAACACCAATGACATCTGCTCCAGCTTCCGCAAGACCTACAGACATCCCTTGCCCTAGTCCTCGACTGGCTCCAGTAACCAGCGCCGTTTTACCCATTAGAGAAAAAGATTGCACTCCTACATTACCTCCCTTTTCTTCTAAAATAGTTCATTTATGTTCACTTAGGTTCGATTATATCACTTATCGAAAATTCTAACAATTTATTTCGGATATTATCTATCCGCCAAAATTACAGAAATATCATTTTCTTCTAATTGTTCCTTTATTTTCTTCTGCAAACTTGAATTTGTAATTATATCGTCAATGTCGTCTAAAGGGGCAAATTGTATTAAGGCTACTTTTTCAAATTTACTAGAGTCCGCCAATAAAGTAACATGATCGGCACATTTGATGATTTGCCGCTTCCAATCTGCATGGATACTATCAAGTACAGTGAGCCCATGCTGAATAGATACACCAGTTGTTCCGAAAAATAATCGGTTAACTCGTATTCTCTTTAACAATTCACTAGCTTCTGAACCAAAAAGGGAGGAAGATGTTCCAATTCTACTTCCTCCTAATACAATTAACTGAACTTTCTCTTTGTCCAATAACACTGAAGCTATCCTTATATCATTCGTAATTACCGTAACTGGTATTTCCCCAAACAGGCTCGCCAACGCCAGAGTAGTACTTCCACCGTCCATTAAGATAGTTTCCCCAGGTTTGATATGCTTAACAGCCTCGTTTGCAATTAGTCGCTTTTCATCACTTTTTAAAGATTGACGTTCTTCAATCGGAAAAATTCTTGTATCTTTCTCTGCAAGCATGGCTCCACCATGAATTCTCGTGAGTAAGCCCCTTTGTTCTAAGGTCTCTAAATCCAAACGAATGGTTTTTTCAGTTACTCCCAAAATTTTACTCAGATCAGAAACCTTAACAATATTTTTTTTCTCTATTTGGTGCAGTATCTCTTCATACCGTTCAACAGATAGCATTCGAAAATCCCCCAAAAATCATATTCTTATATAATTATCGAACAAAAACAAACATTTGTAAACACACAAAAATGCCAGTCCTCGAACACTGGCTAATTTAATAACAATCGATTTGCAACTGAATGAGGTAGAACTCCAAACCTGCTTACCACATTTTTATTACTAACGAAACGAATCTTTTAAAGGCTGACGTGATGTGGCAGATCTATGAGGACAGTGATATAGGGTTTACGAAGAGACAGTTGAGGTCTAACTTTTTGTGAAGGCGGTTCGTATGGAGAATATTAAAACATAATCCCGAAAAACCATGCTACATTAACAAGAAAAGCGCAAGCGCCTTTGGTCACGAGCCTAGGGCAGTGGAGGAATGACAACCTGAAGTCCGCTCTTTGACTTCAGTTGTCACTTCCGAAGTGCCCCGCAGCGATATAAGAAGCAACTGAAAAAGTTTAAAACCACTTCTGGAATTTGACTTTTGGAGCACCGCATACTGTCATTATTAACGATAGTTTGTAACTCCTGTTGTGGTCTTTTAATACCCTAATTGACGAGAAATAGCAAGAGATGTTCTATGCACTTTCTCTTTTAATTCTTTCTCTATTCGTTCTATTGTGATCCGATTACTTGGCCCTGAAATGCTAAAACTTGCAACTACTTTTCCTCTCGAGTTATAAATAGGACCAGCAATACAACGAACACCCTCTTCAACCTCTACATTATCTAGTGCATAACCTTGTTTCTTTACTGTATCAATTTCTTTTACTAATCCTTCTACTGTTGTAATGGTATTTGCAGTTTTAGCTTCAAATTTAATTCTAGAGACTACGTCCCGGAATCGCTTTAACTCCATATCTGCAAGGATTATTTTCCCAACACCGGAACAATAAAGTGGTCTGCGCCTCCCAATTTGTGAGTACATCCTGATGGTTTGATTACTTTCAATTTTGTCCACGTATAAAACTTCTTCCTGGTCTTCAACACATAAATGTATAGTTTCACTCACATCATTTGACAGCTCTTCTAGGAAAGGTTTTGAGATATGAATAATATCTAAGTTATCTAATAAATTTCGTGATAAATAAACTAATTGGAAGCCAAGCTTATACTTTTCACTTTCCTCATCTTTAACAACGTAGTTCATGTTATGTAGAGTAGACAACAGACGATGAGTTGTGCTTTTAGTTAAATTTACTTTTTCGGCTAGCTTTGTTAATTGTATCCCATTAGGATACTTCGATAAGACGTTCAAGATTGTCAAAGTCCGTTCGACAGACTGTACATTTTGCATCCTATTTGATCTCCTTTAGAATGAATGTATTTTAAATACAAGAGATTGACGTTTTCAGTAACTCTATGTTACTAGAATATATTTAATCTGTAGATAAAAGCAAGTTGAGAATTATTTCGAATAAAGAAATTCCAGTTAAGACAATCCTGTCATACAACTGAATGAGAATGTTTTGCCATATTGTAATAAAACTATTCTACATTTGTAAATTTAATACCCCCACCCTAAAAGGGTAGGGGATTTTTGGAATTATACTATTTTATCTTCACTTTAGGCACAATTTTTCTAACCATTTCTTTTTCTTTTGATAGGAGCCCAGTCATGTGAGTGTCCTCAGGGTAACATACCATTACATCCCCTGGTTTCAACGTAACCATTGATGTTATTTCCCCGTCAAACAGAACAACATCTTCTGAATCATTATACTCCTCAATAACAGTCTGATTTGAAGTGTGATCTATCGCAATTCTTTCTGTTCCCTGTAGAATATAATGGAAATCTAAATACTTTCGGTGAGCTTCCCAAAAGCCATCTTTAGTTTCTTTCGTTTCGAATTCATTAACTTCAAAAAAGAACTCCTCTGAATCTTTGTGCACCCCTGTAGAATAGTCATCAAAGTTTGTTTCCCCTAAAAACTGAAGCCCCTTTTGTAGATGTTCAACAGAATAGTATTTATTTTGCAAATCTACTAGTTTACCAGTAATCATAGTTTATGGTCACCTTTCTGTTAGGACATATCAAGAATCTTAACGGGCTAACCAACCACCATCAATAGCAAGAATATGTCCATTCATATAATCCGATGCTTGACTAGAAAGGAATACAACCACACCCATTAAGTCAGATGGTTGTGCCCAACGCCCTGCCGGGATACGTGATAGGATTTCTGCATTGCGCTTTTCATCTGCACGAATTGGTGCTGTATTATCAGTTGCAACATACCCAGGTGCTATTGCATTGATTTGGATGTTGTTTTCACCCAACTCATTAGCAAATGCCTTAGTAATCCCCGCAACAGCATGTTTACTAGCTGTATATGGCGGAACAAACTTTCCACCCTGAAATGAAAGCATAGATGCGATATTTATAATTTTTCCACTCTTCTGCTCAACCATTACCTTTGCTACCTCTTGGCTAAGGAAATAGACAGAATTTAGGTTGATTTCCATGACTGCGTCCCAATCCTCTTGCTTATACTCAAGTAATGGAGAACGACGGATTGTCCCAGCATTGTTTACTAAAATATCAATCTTCCCATAAGTATTTACACATTCAGAAACTACCTCTTTAATGCTCTCTCTTTTAGTTAGATCTGCTTGGAAGAAAGCAACCTTACGTCCAGTCTTATGAATAAGTTCTCTTGTTTCATCCCAATTTCTATCGTATGTGACAATAAATAAGTCTGCACCTGCTTCCGCTAGGGCAACAGCATAGCCCTGACCTAAACCAGTATTTCCTCCTGTAACAATCGCAACTTTATCTGTTAATGCAAAGAAGTCTAAAGAAAATTTTTGTAAGCTCAATGTTATATCTCCAATCCATTATTTATTTTTCTTGCAATCCTTACTTTTTCCACATATTGACGTGCAATAGTTGTTACTTTCCCATAGTCACCATCAGCCTTTGCGGCATTAACTAAATTGCCACCTATTCCTACAGCAATAGAGCCATTTTCTATCCATTCATTAATATTATCTATACTAACTCCACCTGTTGGCATAATGTTAACCTGTGGTAATGGTGCTTTCACAGCCTTAATAAAATCAGGACTCACAGAACTTCCAGGGAAAAGCTTAACTACATCTACTCCATAAGTAAGTGCCTCTTGCATTTCCCCGATTGTAAGACAACCTGGCATATACGGAATTCCATATAAGTTACATAACTTAGCTGCTTGTTTATTGAAAGCAGGACTAACAACAAAGCCAGAACCTGCTAAAATAGCTAATCTAGCTGTAGTTTCATCTAGCACTGTACCTGCCCCAACAACAACAGTAGGATCTTGTTTATATGCAGAGACTAAATACTTAATAACTGAATCCGCTTCAGGGGTCGTATACGTAATTTCAACACAAGTTATTCCACCTTTAATACATGCCTCTGATATATTAATTGCTTCTTCAGAAGTATCTGCCCGTATCACCGCTACAATGCCTGCATCAGAAATACGCTGCAATGTATTCAGCTTTTTCATTCTACTTTCTTCCCCTCCTCTACAAAACTATCTAAGTTCTTCCATTTTCACATGATCCATATCGGTAAATTGCTTATTTTCTCCCGCCATAGCCCATACGAATGTATAGTTGCTCGTTGCAGATCCACAATGAATTGACCAAGGAGGGGAGATTACTGCCTGTTCATTTTTCATCACAAGATGCCTAGTTTCGTTAGGCTGCCCCATCATATGAAACATTCTCGCATTTTCATCTAAGTCAATATATAAATAGACTTCCATTCTACGATCATGGGTGTGGGTAGGCATTGAGTTCCAAACACTTCCAGGTTTTAATTGGGTCATCCCCATAACAATTTGGCAACTTTGAATCCCATTATCATGAATCATTCGAGTCAGGACACGTTCATTTGCACTTTCTGGTGACCCTAACTGATCACCTTCAAAGTCGTTTAAGGAAACTTTTTGAACTGGATATTCCTTATGAGCAGGTGCAGAAAACAAATAATACTTTGCAGGTTCACTTGCAGAATCACTTGAAAACACAAGATTCTTCTGGCCTTTCCCTACATATAAGCAATCCTTTTTTTTCATTTTATATTCTTGACCATCCACGGTTACTTTACCGGAATTACCTACATTAATTATCCCAACTTCCCTACGTTCAAGGAAATAGTCTGCTTTCAGCTCATCATTCTCTTCTAAAACAATTGCATCCGTAGTCGGTGTGACACCGCCCACAATCGTTCTATCTTCCATTGAATAGACAAGCTTTGTTTCACCATTTATGAATAATTTTTCAATTAAAAAATGCTGACGTAATTGTTCCGTATTAAAAGTCTTTACATGGTCTGGATGTGTTGAATATCTTTTTTCCATCAATAAAACCTCCAATGGTTAATATGTGCTTATCTTCCAAGCCATCCGCCATCAACTGCAATCGTAAATCCATTCACATAATCAGATGCAGCTGAAGCTAGAAAAATAACGGCTCCTTTCATGTCTTCCGGGCTCCCCCATCGACTTGCAGGGATACGTTCTAAGATTTGTCTGTTTCTTACCTCATCTTCTAACAATGCAGTATTCATTTCTGTTGCCATATATCCTGGAGCAATGCAGTTTATGTTAATTCCATGTTTAGCCCATTCATTAGACAGAGATTTCGAAAATTGCATAACTGCACCTTTACTCGCAGCATAGGCTGGAACAGTCATTCCACCTTGGAACGAGAGAAGAGAAGCGATATTAATTATTTTTCCATGTCCTTGCTGTAACATGAGCTTTCCAATCTTTTGACACATAAAAAAGACTGCATTAGCATTAACGTCCATAACAAAGTCCCAATCTTCTTTTGGAAATTCCACAGATGGATGCCGTTTTTGAACTCCAGCATTATTTACTAAAATATCAATGTGGCCCATCTCCGAAGTGATTTTTGCAATAAGATCATCATATTTATCGAAATTCTGCAGATCAAAACTAATTCCGATTGCTTTGCCGCCTTCTTGTCGAATTTCCTCAACAACTTCATCAGAAACAGATCTTCCGATTATCACTACATCGGCCCCAGCAGAAGCTAGACCAACAGCCATATCTTTTCCTAAGCCTCTAGTACCACCTGTTACGACGGCTACTTTACCACTCAGATCAAATAATTTCATATATTAATTCACTCTCCCTTCTAGAAGCCTAAAATTTGTACATTACTTTTATGGCATCAGTTGGAGTTGTTAATAAATCAAATCCTTTTTGTGCCTCTTCAACAGGTAACACATGTGTAATAAGCCTTTCAAACTCAGGTGCTGAATTTAGAAGTTCCCCAGCAATTTCAAAGTCTCGATTTGTATACACTCTTGTGAAACTCATCGATAATTCTTTAAACATTCCCTCGAGTAGATTAACTTCAGCTGGTTTTTTATAAGCAGCCAACACTACAACTCTCCCTCTAACTTTTACTACCTTTGTTGCTTGTTGGATAACTGAAGGATGCCCAGCACAGTCAAACACAAAGTCACTCCCTGTACCATTTGTCATTTCCCTCACTGTCTCGTGTACATCCTGAATCATTGGATTAATACAATGAAATCCAAGCTCTTTCGCTTTTTTCAGTCGCAGCTCGTTGGGCTCAACTACCATAATATTGGTAGCACCGTAGCTTTTTAATGTCATGGCGACACATAACCCAATCGTGCCAGCACCATATACGACCACGTGATCACCTGGAATGTATTCCCCTTGTCTAGCTGCATGGACAGCAACTGCAACAGGCTCCATTAGAGCACCAAGCTTTAGAGAGGTGTCGGCTGGTAAAGGTGCGATTCGTTCAATAGGAGCAATGACATACTCAGCCATACCTCCATTACAATCAATTCCTACTAGATGAAGTGTTTCACAAACATGGCTCTGACCTGTTAAACATGGTTTGCATTTTCCACAAGTAAGTAAAGGATTTACCGTAACTGGTGTTCCCTCAGAAAATGTTGGGTGACCTTTAACAATCGTACCTGAAAATTCATGTCCCATAATTAATGGTGCTTTTGCTCTAGGATGAGCACCTGCATAGATATTCAAATCAGTACCACAAATACCAACATGAGATGTTTTAATCAGCACCCAACCTTCTTTTACTTCTGGAATGTCTTTTTCTTGTATAGATATAAGGTTCGGACCTTCATAAATAATTGATTTCATAGAAGACACCTCTTGCTAAAAGTTTTTTAGTGTTGTGATAAATTTATAAATTTATCTAACCTATCTCGAGTTGGTAATCCTTCGTTATCACTCGTTGAAAGGAGTTGAATAGCACCGATGGCGTTCCCTCGAACAACAGATTCCTCGAGGGACAAACCTTCGGCCAGACCGCTAATAACACCTACTGCAAATCCATCTCCAGCCCCAACTGTATCTACAATTTTATCTACCTTAAAGCCTTTAATGTATTTTCCTTCCATTTCCTTCCTTTTGATGAATGCCCCTTGTTCTCCAAGCTTTATGACAACAACTTTTACATTTCCCTTTAAATAAAAATCTGCAATATCTTCTGGTTTATCCAACCCGGTAAGAATGTGGCCTTCTGATATCCCTGGAAGAACTACATCACACTTTGCAGCTAAGTCATTTATATTTTTAATCATATCCTCTTTACTTCCCCATAAATTTGGACGGAGGTTCGGGTCAAAGGTAATACATGCTCCATTTCTTCTTCCTTCTTCAGCAAAATAGTACGAAACGGCCTTCGTTTTAGGAGACAATGCTAAGAAGATACCACTGAGATGAACATAATTAAAAGTGGAGAAGTCTACCTTCTGAATAGTATTTAAACTAAGATGGGTGGCGGCACTTCCTTTACGGAAGCTTGCTACATCCGGATCCCCTTCAGTAGTTTTTTCTTTTATTTGCAGTCCTGTTAAATATTCATTACTTTGATAAACAAAATCACTATGAATCTTTTCTTTTTCAATAAAATTCCTAATGGATTTTCCAATTGGATCATTTCCAACTTTAGTCGCATAATATACGTCATGATCTAACCTAGCTAGGCCTACACTTACATTTAGTTCGGCACCTGCGATTGATCTGGTGTATTTCTTCACATCTTCAAGAAGACCTACTTCGTCAGCAACAAATAATCCCATTGCCTCTCCAATTGTTATTATCTTTTTGCTCACTTAACATCTTCCTCACAAATAAAAATTTTCTCTTTAAGTTCTGATTGGTATAGCTGGCTGTTGAAATTAAAGACCCTGCTAAAAGAATTATTTTGGGGTTTACCAAAACACACTTTCAACAGGGACCTATTATTTCACTAATCCTAATAACTTTGGAATAGCTAGTGAAATCTCTGGATAAAAAGTTACAACTAAAAGTATTATTACTGTAATCCCATAGAAAGGAAGTAATGGTTTTACAACACTTTCAATTTTTAAGTTTGCAACCTTACTTCCTACGAACAGCACTGGTCCCACCGGTGGTGTAATCGTACCTATACATAAGTTGAAAACGATGATAATACCAAAATGAACAGGATCGATTCCAAGATTCATAGCTATAGGCAAGAATATTGGTGTAAATATTAATACAGCAGGAGTCGGATCCATAAATGTGCCGATGACTAGTAAAACTAAATTCATGATAAGTAGAATCATAATTGGATTTTCGGATAGACTTAATAAGGTTGCTGCAATCATGCCAGGGATATTTGTGAATGCCATTACCCATGACATAATCGAAGATACACCAATCATAAAAATAACAATGGCCGTTGTTCTTGTGGAGTCCAGTAATATTTTTGGCAAATCCTTTATTTTAATCGTGCGATAAATAAATGAAAGAAGTAATGCGTATACTACAGCAATAGCTGATCCTTCCGTAGCTGTGAATATTCCTCGAATGATACCTCCAATTACGATTACCACTAGTAAAAGACTTGGTATTGCATCTAAGAATACGCGTAATCCTTGCAAAAACGTAATTTTTTGATCACTCTTATACCCATGTTTTTTCGCAATGAAGTAAGCAACTACCATACAGCCAAGGCCCCATAATAGACCTGGTACATACCCGGCCATAAATAATGCTGCTATTGAAGTTCCTCCACTAACTAGTGCATATACAATCAATGTATTACTTGGAGGAATAAGCATTCCCGCAGGAGCGGATGCAATGTTCACAGCTGCACTAAATTCCCGTTTATATCCTTCTCTTTCCTGTAGTGGTGCCATTGTTCCTCCAACAGCCGCGGAAGATGCAACAGCAGAACCACTAATAGAACCAAAAAGCATATTAGCAACAACATTTGTATGTGCGAGCGATCCTGGCAATCTCCCAGTAAGAACTTTAGCGCAATTTACAAGCCGAATCGCAATCCCACCATTGTTCATAATAACTCCCGCCAATATAAAGAATGGTATAGCCAACAATGAGAATGTATTAATCCCTGTAAAAATTCTTTGAGTTGATGTTAGCAAGGATTTGTCTAAGTCTAAGATTGATGCCATTGCAACAACAGACCCAACACCGATGGCTACACTAATCGGCGTGCCGATTACCAATAAAAAACCAACGATAAGAAACAAAATTAATGCAACTTGAACCGCATCCATTTTTTACAACTCCTTCTTTCGCATAAAACCAAGCTGTGATTACGCTTCTACAGACTTCATTTTCTTAATAATTTCGACTATGTTATAGAGGCAGTAAAATAAGATTAACACTCCACTAATAGGTAAAGCAGAATATAAATAGCCAATTGGTACTTGAAGAGCGGCTGATTGTTGGGTCATGGTTAAATTAGTAGCAATGATTCCTCCCCATACGAGAACAAATCCGGCAAATCCAAAAATGACAACTTCGATAAAGATCTCAACCATAGTTTTAATTTTCAAGGGTAGCTTATCCTTTAAAAATTCTATTGCCATATGTCCCCGTTCTCCAAATACATAAGCAGATCCAAATAACACAAGCCATACAAATACAATTTTAGCAAGTTCCTCTGAGATAACACTTGGGTTATTTAGCACAAATCTAGTAAATACTTGCCACGTTACTAGGATTACAAGAAATCCTAGTAACGCTACACAAAATATTCCTAATACTTTATCCAAAGATTGTTTTATGAAATTCATACTAACTCACTCCAAAATTGTTTACTCTTAGTTAGCTGCTGCTTCTCGAACTTTCCTATATAATTCTTCAGCAGTTTCGCCTACTACTTTTTCTTTAATAAGAGGTGCCACTGCTTCTTGGAAAATACTAATATCGACATCATTGAACACTCCACCAGCTTCTTCAGCACGAATCTTCGCTGCTTCTACACCTTCATCCCAAAGTTTTACTTCTAAATCAATAGCTGCTACTAATTCTTCTTTAAAAATCTGTTGATGTTCTTCTGACATCCCGTTAAATAATTCTGCAGAGATGATCAAGTAATCAGGAATCATTAGATGTTGAGTATAAGAATAATAGCCTGCCACTTCTACATGGTTAAGATCTGCATAGATTAACTCATTGTTCTCTCCACCCTCAAGGACACCTGATTGGATTGCTGTATATACTTCACCTTGCCCCATCGGTGTACCAACACCACCCATGAGTTGCATCATTTGAATATTTGTATCGCTTTCCATAATACGAATCTTTAAACCTGCTAAATCTTCAGGAGTGTTTATTGGTTGCTTGTTATTATATACGTTACGGATTCCACCGTGGAAAGCACCCATCACTAACATACCTTGACCTTCCGTAGACTTAAATAAGTCACCTGTAATGTCTTCATCATTCAAAACCTTCATTTGGTGGTCTTTGCTGTCATAAACATATGGCAGGTTGAACACTGTGAAATCAGGGTTGAAGTTTTCCATTAAGCTACCGGCTACAATGGACATTGCAATCGTATCAGATTGTACTAGTTCGATCGTTTCACGTTGTGCACCTAACAATTCATTTGGGTACATTTCAATTTTGTATGCACCATTTGTTCTCTCTGCAAACTTTTCACCAAGTGCTTCCATGGCTTTATACTGCGGATGGCTTTCAGGTTGGTTAAATGCAACTTTTAACACCTTCTCTTCCACATCTGTGTTAGCGTTGTCATTTGTTGAATCATCGTTTGTTTCACTACCATTTGCTTCGCTACCAGCTGCGGAATCAGAATCAGAATCAGAATCAGAATCATTTGAACAAGCTATTAAAGCCACGGATAATAATAAAGCGGTTACAATTAATAAAATTAACTTCATGTTTACTTTCATGAGTAAACCTCCTAATGTTGTTTTTTATTTATGAAGATTAGATTCTATAATAATTAATAAAGTTTATTGATTGGATAGTGCACTTGTTCATTATTTAAGAATCTAAGGACTTCTTCAGACACTTTCCTTTTTAACTCTTTGGCAGACTCTTCAGAATACCAAGCCATATGAGGTGTGCAGACAAAATTCTTATGTTTAAAGAGAGGATGTTCCTTTGTCAATGGTTCATTCTCCGCTACATCTACTGCCGCACCAGCAATCCAACCTTCTGTTAATGCATGATCCAATGCTAGCTCATTTACTATCCCACCTCTCGATACATTAATTAGATAAGCTGTATCCTTCATTAATCGAAGTTCCTTTTCACCAATCAAATCATGAGCTGTTTCTAAAGGACAATGGATAGACACAACGTCTGATCTCTTTAAAAGGTCTTCTAAACTTACCATTTTTAAAAAATCCGGTACTTTTCTTGTAGTTCGATCTGTTACTTTAGGATCGTAGGCCAGAACTTCACACCCTAGAGCATGTACCTTTTCACAAAAAGCCGAACCGATTCTCCCGACCCCTATCACTCCTACGGTTTGTTCACTATGTCGGAAAACAGGCATACTTTTAGTAAAATCCCAAATCCCATTTCTCACATTGTCATTCATTTGGCC
Organism: Evansella tamaricis; assembly: GCF_019042215.1. Classification (GTDB taxonomy): domain Bacteria; phylum Bacillota; class Bacilli; order Bacillales; family Salisediminibacteriaceae; genus Evansella; species Evansella tamaricis. The sequence goes on from NZ_JAHQCS010000079.1 coordinate 31,405, forward strand.
AATCTTTCTCGTGAGATTCAACATATGCGCTAGAGCATGATCTGAAACCTCCTGTGTTCCATAATCAGGAACATTACTTATTTGGACTCCGTATTTAGTTGCAGCTTCAATATCAATGGTATTTACACCAACTCCGTAACGAACTACTTGCTTTAAGTCAGGTAAATGAGAGAACACCTTGTCTGTTAATTCTGCATATTGAATTATCAATGAGGTTGCACCCTTACAGTTTTCAATAATATCTTTTTCATTTATGAATTGAGTCAATTCCAAATCTACGAAAGGTTTTTTTAGAATACTAGACTCAATATCAATGTTCTCATGATCACAGTCAGTAATAATAACTTTTGGTATTGACATGGGCCTTCCTCCACTTTAATACATATTGGTTTTAACGTCCCATAATGTGGAACGGTGTTCTATAAAATTAATTATAGCGCTTTCATTCTTAAAGTCAATGCAAATTTTTTTCAGTCACAAAATAGACCTATTTAAACTTAAAGTTTATAAGATGAATCAATTCATAATTTAATTGATTCAAAAAGACAACATATTCAGAAAATAGTGTACATCGTTTAATATATTTTTCCCTTAATGTTGATTTCTGTACTTAAGGATACTCGCTTTTCGCGGCAACGATTCAGCTTCCTGATATGAACGAAACTGTCAAGGTCCCTAATCTAGTATAGTGTTTATTTTTGGATAACTTTAAGTAGGTAATCGACAAATAATCCCCACCTGTGTTTAAGTGGGGATTGCAAAACTATTTAGTAAAAATGTCTCTAAATTGGATAGCATTTATGTTCCTCCTACGGGACTCCTTCTCCCATTGCCCTCGTAGGAACCAGTTTGCTATAATACAACCTGATTCGTCTCTCCCTTTGTCGCCTTCTGAACGAGAATTTGACATTAGATCCTCTTTAGCCTCTCCTAATGTCGCTTCCTCCTTTAGGATGCGACATTAGCTTGGTGCACGGCTGCTCTTTTGTCGCTTCCTCCTTGGAGGATGTGACATTAGATCGGGGCTCGGCATCTCTTTTGTCCCTTCCTCCTTGGAGGATGCGACATTAGATTGCCACACAGCATCTCTTTTGTCGCTTCCTCCTTGGAGGATGCGACATTAGTTCGGTTCACGGCATCTCTTTTGTCGCTTCCTCCTTGAGGATGCGACATTAGTTCGTTCCACAGCATCTCTTTTGTCGCTTCCCCCTTGGAGGATGCGACACTAGTTCGGTTCACGGCATCTCTTTTGTCGCTTCCTCCTTGGAGGATGCGACATTAGTTCGGTACACAGCATCTCTTTTGTCGCTTCCTCCTAAAGGATGCGACATTAGTTCGGTTCACGGCATCTCTTTTGTCGCTTCCTCCTTGAGGATGCGACATTAGTTTGGTACACAGCCTGTCTTTTGTCGCTTCCTCCTTTAGGATGCGACATTAGTTTGGTGCACGGCCTCTCTTTTGTCGCTTCCTCCTTGGAGGATGCGACATTAGGGCGGGACACGGCTCCTCTTTTGTCGCTTCCTCCTTCAGGATGCGACATTAGGGCGGGACACAGCATCTCTTTTGTCGCTTCCTCCCTGAGGATGCTACATTAGATTGCCACACCGCTTCTCTTTTGTCGCTTCCTCCTTGGAGGATGCGACAATAATTCGGTTCACAGCAACTCTTTTGTCGCATCATTCGGATCGGAACCAAGTGGTGACAATACAACCACCTGATTCTCCAAGATACTTACCTACCGCGTTTTTCCACGGGCATTAGATTTCGCTTTACCTCTTTGTTGTTCATTTGGTAATTTCCTATCTGGATTTGTAGGCTCGTAATTAGGTTTTCTACCTTGATGTTCAGACATGTTAACTCCTCCATCCAATTTGGGATTAATCTTTTTCGGTCAAACGAATTGATCCATTTATCTCACTGAAAAACTTTTGCATTCTTTAAAGTAACCAAAAGGTGTTAATTTATGCACATAATCCCACACAAGAGAGGGATATCAACAACGTCCAAAGCCTCTAATTCCAATAATTTTTACTTCTATACTAGATAAGCAAGAAAGGGTTTTATTTGGATATTTGGCCAATTCCCCTTCCCAATTTAAAAAGCAGGTAAATAAACGCACAAAAAACAAACCTTACACTGCTTAGTATTTCTGGTAATCACTACTATCCCCAACACTCCTAGGACTTTCCTTCTGAATTCCTCTAATTTGCCCCATTCATGTATCAACTACTGTATTCTTTTCTATAGTACTATCATCCTATTACTGTTTTAACTTAAAAAGTTGTTTCGCACTAACTCACAAACCAAAGGTCTGTGGTAGACCATCACTAATCCGAAAGACTATTTATTGTGAGCACATTTCTCTATCTAAATTCATCATCACTTAACGGAGGTTGAAAATGTATGAATGTCCTTTCTGAAATCTGGCCCCTGCTAATTCCTTTCTTTATATTTGGCGGATTGATTCTTTTCTTCTTCACTTGTGTAGCCGTCATAATCATTATTTTTATAAGCTATCACAAACCTGGCAAAAAAATTATTAGCGCCACCAAAAACCTGCAGCACGACCTAACAAACGAAAGTGTATCAGAATTTATTTCACTAATAACAAATGCCAAGCGTATTCCAAATCACCCCGTGTACTGGAATACATGTCGAGCAGCATACAGTCTCATCTCCTCAAGCGAAAATATTGATCGTCACTTGAAGGAAAATTTGAAGAAGGCCCTCCTAAGCAAGGGAGTGACCGGATTATAGACAATCGGAACCAGTTTGCTCAAAAAAAAGAACTTAAGATGTATTGTCCACTTACAATCGTTTTGTAGACAATACATCTGAGAACTTCTCCAATTCGAACCCCGTTGTGGAATTCAATCAGTCCATCGCCGATCTTAATTTGACCATGTTATACCAACGAACTCCACCATGTTGTGATTCTGAGATGCCATAGTTAACAAATCCAAATTTCTCATAAAAGGAGATTAACTCCTGTTTACACGTTAATGTGATTCCTTCTCTTTCATTGTCTATGACAAGCTCTTCTATTTTTCCAATCAAGATTCTGGAAATCCCTTGATTTCTAGCCCGCTTGGACACTGCTAATCCTAAAATACTCTGATATCCTCCTCTAATCTGGTTCTCTTTGATGTTCTCATACAAATCATCCGTTATGTAAGGTTGGTCGATGACAGGTCCATTGATATAACCAAGGAGCTCCCCTTCCTTTTCTGCCATAATAAAAGTATCAGGTATCAACCGAATCCTTTCCTCAAACGCATCTTTCGTGGCAGCTTCTTCTCTTGAAAACCCTTCATTCTCTATCATTAACAAGCGATCTAAATCGGTAGATTGAACATTCCTTAAAGCAATCATCTTTACAACCTCCATTGATATTACTACGTTCACAAAATCTGAGTCTATTGTATACAACCAACCATCTTATGACCAAAATCAGCCCTCCTTCAAAACTCTTTTTCTTCTTTTATACGCCTCCGGTATGAACAATTTTATCGTACGTCACTCTCCATTAAAATCTTTCGAAACAAGAGGCTTAAACTTCATCCGTCCATTATTTAAATAATCCTTTTAAAAATTCTGATAGGACATTCTCCCTGTGTAAAAGGATGATAACTCATACACTTTTTTTTGGAAACTAGTGATTGAATCCGTTTGAGTTTACGCTCATATTTAAAAGTGAAAGGTACACAGTTACCCGCCACGAACTCCTTACACGAACAGTGAAAATCGCGGAATATGTATTAAAAAAAATTTTTTTTTACAAATATGCCCTTAATTTTAGCGTATAATGAGGTAACTATTACGGAACGGTTAAAGGAGAGGATTGAGATGAAAGCGATCGTGTGTGAAAAATACGGGCCACCTGATGTCTTGAAACTTGAAGAAGTGAACAAACCTATTCCAAAGGACAGTGAAGTGTTAATTAGGGTTTTTGCTACATCTGTAAAATACGGAGATTTGATTGGGAGAAACTTCAAGGACGTCACCCCAGGTAAATTCAATATGCCATTCCTCTTCTGGTTTTTTGCAAAATTATATTTTGGATTCCGTACACCAAACATAACAATACTCGGAAGTGAGTTTTCTGGACGAATTGAATCTGTTGGAAAAAACGTCACATCATTTAAGCCAGGAGATGACGTTTTTGGATTTGTCGGTCAAAGCATGGGTGCTTACGGGGAGTATCTTTGTATCTCAGAGAAAGGGATTTTATCAACGAAACCGGAGAATATGACTTATGAGGAAGCCGCTGTCGTCCCTTATGGGGCTATCACGGCCTTAAATTTGCTTCGAAAAGTAAAGGTGAGTAAAGGGCAGAAAGTATTAATCATTGGAGCATCTGGGGGAATTGGGTCAGCTGCGATACAGATTGCCAACTATTTTGAGGCAGAAGTTACTGGCATTTGCAGTACCCCGGGAGTGGAATTTGTCAAGTCACTGGGGGCAGATAAGGTCATTGATTACACGAAAGAGGATTTTACTAAGAACGGTAAAACGTATGACCTTATTTTTGACATATTGGGAAAAAGCTCGTTTTCCGTTTGCAAATCCTCTCTAACGGAAAATGGAAATTATCTTTTAGCCAGCTTTAAAACAAAACAACTTTCTCAAATGGTATGGACTTCATTTTTTAGCAAAAAGAAAGTCATCTGTGCATTGGCACAGGAAAAAACAGAAGATTTGATCTTCGTCAAAGAGCTTATTGAGTTGGAGAAAATAAAGACAATCATCGATAAATCCTATCCGTTAGAGCAGACTGCCGCTGCCCATCAGTATGTTGAATCAGGCCAAAAAAAGGGAGAAATTGTTATAACTATTTAGAGACAGAAAGACAGGTCTTTTTTCCATCCCAGTCTGTACTCTGGGTCAGCACAGGACCTGTCCCCAAGTCCCTATTTATTGAACGGAAAACATATCCTCCAACTGCAATACTTATTATTTTAATGAAAAGGGAAAACAGGTGAAATAATGGGTTGCTAATTACCATCTTTTCCTTTCTGTTTAGCCATAGTTCAAATAAGTACAGGAAGACGACACTCATTGATTTCAAATACAACTTTTTAAAAACAACAGTGAATGTAAATATAACAGACATGATGTTCGTGTATATAAAGAGTGTGGTCATATGACTTCGATAAGGATTAAGAAACCAATTTTGTTTAAAAAGATAGGTCTTAAATAGCACCAATTGAAGATAATAGCCTAGGGTAGCCGTTGAAACAAAGATGGAAAGATACACCGTTATATATTGTATCCAACTATTATTTTTATCAATTAGTTGTTCACTCCATCTTTTTGCAACGAAATAAAAAATATTTAAACCAATTAATGTATAATATTCGGACCACCATCCATGCTTATAAACATTTAGCTTTAAAAAAAGTTTTTCAATGAAAAAGAAAAGGGTTGAGGAAAGTAATCCCCAAATAAAATTTAAACGGAAGATGGAAAGGAAAACACCTGATGTTGGTACAATAAGAAGTTGGGACATGTTTGCACCGAGTAAATTGTCTAAATAGGTTTTTTTTAAATATTTGGGCTTATAACGATATCCTTTTGCGAGAACAAGAACAAAAAAATCAAAAATATAATTAATTCCTGCATACGTCAAAAATAATGGATAAACAAAACGTTTTGTTTTAATATCAGAATTTCGGTACGTCGCCCCTAATAAAGCAATACTAAATAAACATATCAACATATAAGAAATTCTGTTCTTATTCAAAATGTGACCTCCAAAAACCCCTTTTCTATATCGTAGTTTTATCAATTTTTTAAAAGATATCATAGGGTATGGAAATTTATTAATTCAGACATGTAAATTGACACCGTAAAGTTCAGTCAGATAAAAAAATATGAAGTACTTTCCTAAGATACTTATTAAAGATACGACAGTTCCTACTGCACCTCGGTCCCCATTGGGGTTAGTCTATTGCAGGTTTATTTACTTTTTCTGGGATTGAAATGGTAAATGTTGTTCCAATGTTCAGTTTGCTATTTACCTTTATCTCTCCCTTCATTACTTTCACAATACGGAAAGCAACCATTGTTCCTAATCCAGTACCCTTTTCTTTATTTGTGAAAAAAGGCACTCCTAGACGGGCAATTTGTTCAGGTGTCATTCCTACACCAGTATCTGTAAGCTGAATAATTATTTTATTTCCTTCTTTGTTTACTTTAAACTGTAGCTCTCCCCCATTTTCCATTGCCTCTATTGCATTTTTCGATAAATTAATCATACATTGATGAAATTGCTCTTTGTTTCCAAAAATATAGCTTTCGTTAATGAGAACCTCTTTTGTAATAGATACACTTTGCATTAACGCAAAAGGCTGCATCACATCCACAACATAGTTTACTTCATCGTTAACATTTAATAATTCCATTTCAACATTTACAGGAGGTTTTGCAAAAGTAAGATAATCTGTAATAATCGATTCAGCACGATCCAATTCCCTTAAAGACAAATCTAAATAGGTCTTCTTTTTCTCATTATCAATATTCTGGTTTTTAAGTAACTGGAGAAAGCCTCGCGTAACAGTTAATGGATTGCGAATTTCATGAGAAATACTAGCCGACATTTCACTAATACTTTTTAATTTTTCATTATGATAAAGTTGCTTTTTCATTCTATCAATGGAAATTAAATATTCAAGAAAATAAACAGAAAATCCCATTGTTAATACCTGTGTGATAACAAAGGAAAATAATAAGAGAATTGGAGCATGAAAGATAAAACCAAAAATGGTATGACACGTAATTAAACTAAAAATGGCAACAAATCCAACCAAAGCCATCGTACCACTACATTTTGTTTTGAGAGAATAGGTTTGATATCTTCGTATTAAAAAAATTAGTAGAATGAGCAATACGATAGTACTGTCGAACATGAATATATAAAATCCTGCGCCACCTATAAAAAAACGGTAAATGAAGATGATAAAATATAGGGAAATAGCAACTTTTTTTCCCCCGTAAAGGCCGCCTAACACAAATGGTACATACCTTAAATCAAACAAATGGCCTTCAAAGTTTCCAATTGGGAAACTCATACATAGTATGATTGAGATACTTAAAACAGTAGTAAGTATAATGTTTTTGTACTTTTGATTTAGATTTATTAAAAATATTTGAAAAAAGATTGGTAGTAGAACAAATAGTATATTGGTAAGGAGATTTTCCATAATTAGCACCTAATTTCCTGTAATTATCCAACCATTTTTTCAAACGGTTCTTTAATAATAGTTTTCAAGAAAACCAACTATACACGAGATTATGTGTTATGCTAATATAAAGCATCACTGTTATCTATTTATAATTTTTTAGGGCTTTCTATATTGGTATTTTTTAACACCATTCAAATTATATATTCTGCAAATTATTTTATATTAGAATTTTTTCAATATATAGAATGTGACCAATTTAGTCACATTCTTTTTATCTACTAGCTTACATATCAGTGAAAATATAATTTATTCTAAAGGGGAAGTCATATATTGAAAAAAAGACAATGGTTAACTTATTTGCGAGAAACAAAAAATCTGTCTCAATCACAAGTCGCTTCATTAGTATTTATTGACCGCTCATACTATACATATATTGAAAGCGGCAAACGCACACCAAGTCTAACTATTGCAAAAAGAATTTCAGAAGTCTTAGGTTTTCATTACTCACAATTTGAGATTGATCGTCGTCCATTCGAATTTGTCCTCGAAAGCTCACCTATCTCACTTGCCATTAGTGATATACATTCACGCTACACATGGGTTCATAATCCTCCAGAAGGCCTTGACCCCATATCTTCCTTAGGAAAAACTGACAGTGAACTTTTTCGTATTGAGGGGGTCAGAGAATTAATAGACATAAAAGAAGGGGTATTACTAGAAGAATTTGCAATCAATAAAGTTATTAATATTGCATTTGAAGGAATTAGTATTAGTTTCAATGTTTTAGCAAAACCACTATACATAAAGAATATGGAAATGGTTGGTATTTCAACAATCCTAACGAAAGCATAACTATAATCAGGAGGGACGAAAGGACAGGTACTGTCCCTCCGTCCCCGCCTCATTTCACGAAACTGGCACTGGTTTTGTTGTTTTCAAATTCTCTTCATACATGTTTTTCATCATATTGGCAATATCTTGATTTGAAATGCTCTTCCCCTCGTACTCTGCTATTGCAACTTTCCTCATAACCTCGATATATGCCATCGCTAATGAGGTGGTTAGTATAGATGCCACCGTTCCAGTAATCATCCCGCCAGCAACCGTTCCTAAACCAGGGATAAATTTCAAGAGATTCCCAACGATATATCTCCCTAGAAATGTTGCCCCACCACTACCACCTATGGACCCAACTATCCCACTAATTAAGGACTTATCTAATGAGATGCCAAATATTGTCGTAATATGTGCTAACATTCCGATTTGAATAGGGACTATTACTGCTGCTTGAGCAAAGGGAACAGGGGTAAAACCAGCACCAAATGAACCTGCGATGTATCCAGTAGACCAATTTCGTGCTTCCTTTACTTTTTTATCGATGTCTACCTTTTGCGCATTAATAAAAGACTTTCTTACCCCTTCAGGCAAAACCTCATACGTTTTACCCACTAACCCTACTAATCCATGTGCCGGTATTACGATATCGGACGTAACTTCATAAGGTTCCGCCAAGACGGCTTGTATTCCCCTAACATTAAGATTCATATCTTCAATTTGTTTTTGGAAAACAAGCGCGCTTTTCCCATAACTTTGAGTTAATACAAGTATAACGGGAACATTGGATGCAAAAGAATTGATTAAATCAATTTCCAAGTCTTCAATTCTATTGGAATTTGCATTGATACAATACCATATCGCATGAATATAGTCTTTTTCATTACGCTTTAAATATAATTCGTTAATTTTATTGTTTATTTCATCCTTAATTTCTTCTTGAACCTCAGGTTTTAGCTCCAATCCCTTTGTATCATACAAACATATTGGAACATCCTCTTTTGATATTTTCCTTAGATGCTGGGTAACAGGTCTACCAATTCCCGTCTCCGCTAAGTTTTCTCTAAAAATATTATTGATAAGGGTACTTTTTCCAATGCCTGTCTTTCCTATAATCATGATGTTTACAGGAATCATCTTTTTTAAGTCTTCCCTTGTTTTGTTAAATATTTCCTCAACAATATTCGTATCCATACCACTCAAAATGCACACCCTCTTTCACATGATCTATCCTTATGTTTCTCAAGTCTACTATTCATACTAATTTAAGATAATCTTCGACACAAGATGCTATTTCCCCTCTTTTTCTTCACTTTTCGCACAGGATACAGGGACAGGTCAACTGCCTCTCTATGTTGCTTTTTGTCGAATTCCCTTTTTATTGGGTACTTTTATCCGATTTTCTTATGTTTTTCTCCGATTTTGATATACATTTCTCCGAATCCAACTAAGAATTACCCGATTTTGACATTCCCCTCTTCTCTGGGACAAGGTACCTGTTCCCTATATGTTGCTTTTTGTCGAATTCCCTTTTTATTGCGTACTTTTATCCGATTTTCTTATGTTTTTCTCCGATTCTCACAAACATTTCTCCGAATTCAACTAAGAATTACCCGATTTTGACGTTCCCCTCTTCTCTGGGACAAAGGACAAGGTACCTGCCCCCTCTGATTCGAGAAATGAGCACTGATTTTTGAACGTTTCATGCGAAAATATATTAAGTACTCTCAAATATAGGGAAGAGGGGTTGTAGGGCTATAACCAATGTTACATCAATTATTCCCCCTCCGCTTTCAAATCAAGACCTACGTCCTTTTATAAAACACTACTTCAAATTAAACCTCCTACTAATGCTTTCCATCCCGTTCCCTTTCCTGCACTTTTGTTGTTGGGATTGACATTTCATCCTTATGTTATATACTTATATACATAACTATATAACCATATAACGAATATTAAAATCCAAGAACGGTGGTGAATGCTATTGAGCCTAACATTTCATGATAAAAAACCAATTTTTCAGCAAATAAAAGAAATAATAGAAGATCAAATCGTTAAGGATCAGTTACGGGAACATGATCAAATCCCCTCTACAACACAGATGGTCCAGTTTTATAAAGTCAATCACATTACGATTTCAAAGGGAATTAACTTACTCGTCGAAGAAGGGATTGTCTATAAGAAAAGAGGTGTAGGAATGTTCGTATCGGAAGGGGCAAAGGAACAACTTTTAGAACTGAGAAAAAATGATTTCGCTGACGAATATGTGCTTCCGATGATTCAGGAAGCTGAAAAGTTAGGGCTAACAGAGTCAGACATCCAAGAGATAATCATCAAATTGAAAGGACGTGGTACAAGTGAATCTTAATGTGGTGGCAAAAAATATTTCACTGTCATATAAGGGCGTTGAAGCGTTAAAGGACGTTTCATTTACGTTGGAACAAGGAAAAACCTATGGACTAATCGGTAGAAATGGGGCTGGAAAAACAACACTGCTATCCTTACTCGCATCCTATCGTGAACCCACATCAGGAAGTCTATTCATTGGTGGTGAGGACCCTTTTGAGAATAGAAACATCATGCCACATGTGGGTTTTGTCTATGAAACAAATTACAGCGATGAATATGACCCTCCTAGTAGCTATTTTGAGTTTGCGGAAAGGTATCGACCGAATTTTGATAGGGGATATGCAGAAGAACTGGCTAGTCGTTTTAAGATCCCATTAAATAAACCCCTTAAGGAGCTATCTAGTGGAAAACAGTCTGCTTTCAATGCAACACTTGGCTTAGCTAGTCGTTCTTCCATTACAATTCTTGATGAAGTATACCTAGCGATGGATGCCCCAACCCGCGACCTATTTTATAAAGAAGTTATTGAGGAACAAGCGCAACACCCTAGAATTATGATCCTGTCTACACACCTTGTCTCGGAAATGGAATATCTTTTTGACCATGTGCTTATTTTAGATAACGGGAAACTTCTAGTGAATGAACCCTTTGACGAATTAGTAAGTAGAGGGGCTGCTGTAACTGGATCATCCAAAGTAGTTGACGAATTTGTGAATGGGATGACAAAACTAAACAGTCAACAACTGGGTGATACAAAGTCTGTCATGATATATGAAAAACTAAGTGAAAAGCAATGGGCGGAGGCAGAAAGACAAGGATTACAGATTGGTCCCATTTCTCTGCAGGAATTATTTATTCACTTAACAAAGGAGGAATTAAAAGATGACTAATGGAACCTCAAACATCGGCAAAATTGCAAAAGATCTATTTTTCATCCAAATAAAATGGGCACTCTGGTTCATCCCCATTGTCTTTGCTGTTTATCTTATAGTACCTCATTTCGTAAAAGATGTAGCAGAGCTGAACCTACATTTTTTATCGTTCATTTATCAACCAACAAAGATATTTATGTTAGTAATTGGGATCATTACGTCTCTTTATTATCTACCCTACTTTGTTAGTAACGGTATCACCCGTAAAGATTATTTTTATGGCGCAGCTATTGGTTCAGCTACAGTTGCATTTGGTATTATGTTTTTGTCCGCAATTTTGGCAGGAATCTTGGAGCTTATAGGGGCATTTAGTAACTATCAACCAAGTACCTCCACTATGGAGTTTTTACAATCAACTTCTTCCATATGGATTATTCCAATATTGGTTTACAGTTTCATTAGTATAGGATACTATATCTCAGGCTGGATGATCGCACTTGGCTTCTATCGTTTTGGTGGCTGGGGAGGAATGGGGTTCATTCTCGTCGCAATACTATATATTAACCTCACCGACCTTATATGGGAGGGGCATGCTTCCCATCCTTTTGGGTGGTTAAATATTCCGTTTCCTGACTTGCCATTACCAGTTTCTCTAATTGGTGCTTTGATTTTTATTTTGTTAGGTTTTATGGTTATTCGTAAAGTGTCTAAACGAATAACAATAGCAATGGAATAAATGACAAAACGCCAATTCACTTTCATTCCTTTTTGAAAAGTGGATTGGCGTTTCTTTATGTTATAACAAACAAAATCAGACTCAAATTGATGAGTTAGGAATGATGTAGACCGTAGTAATCCCAACGGATAAGACGTGCACGAGTTCCACTTTAGCATCGCCATTCCATAATGGTAATTGTGCTATATCATGAATAGAGTAAAGATTTTTTCTCGAACTACTTCTTAAACCACACTACCTTATCTCCAGCTTTTTGGGCCTTAAATATGGCACCTAGACTTTCTACGATTTCTGTGGCCTTCCCCATACAGAGCATTCCAATATAATTCTCTCCATACTCTGTTTGATAGAATTTTTCTAACTCAACATCCTCAAAATCTGGATGTGTTAGTTGATAATAGATACATATTCTCAGAAATTCATCTTCTGCAGCAACTTCTTCATCACTAGATACATCTGAATGGTAAAGAAATAACTCTTCTGTATCCTTACTCTTCAAGACGCCAAGACCTAAATTTGTAGCCAGTTCAAAGTTTATTTTATGATTCTCCAAATAGTAGCAGTATTTTACAGCATCTTCATCGAACATTGTTTTCATTATAGATTTAAATTGTTGTCTGTTTTCCTGAGTTACTGGTTTAATAGGAACATTATCAGCAACAAATCCAAAGCCTGTTACAACCTCAAAATTATCATGAATTCCTTCTATATTATATTGTGTTAAACCACTCATCTTTTTCATGGAATCCTCTCCTTGTTTTGGTGATATCATTTTACCTATCTACTTCCCTTTTTCGACAAAAAAATCATTTTTCCTGTATAATATCCATATAATCACGAAGGAGGAACTACATGTCCGGGGTTCTGATATCCGAACTGCTTTCTCAACATTCTACGCCCTGGGGGTGGGCACACTGGTCCAAAACGTGAGCCTTAATACGTTTCGAACTCTATGAAAAATTAAATGAATGGTATTTTACGATATGAGGAAAGAAGTGCATGCCCGTGCGAAGTAAAGCTTTAAGGCATTGGGGGTCACCTTTTTCCAAAAATGAAGAGGGTGATTTTTTTGAAAAGCAGATGGTATTTTATTCTACCTGTCGTAGTTGTTATACTCTTCTTTTATTTAACATCTGAGCAAAAATTAGAAGGAGCAGATGCATCAAAAGAAATGCTAGTTTCTTATCATGTTCAACAAGAGATAACTGTAAAAAGCTATGATATAGATGTTGAAAATATAGGAAGATTTGTAAAACAAAGAGAAGAAGAAAGAAAACGATTAGAGGAAGAAAAACTAGAGCAAGAAAGAAGAGAACAAGAAAAATTAGACCAGGAAAGACTTGAGCAGGAACGATTGGAGCAAGAACGATTAGAGCAAGAGCGACAGGAAGAAGAAAAAAGGCGTTCAGCAGAACAAAAAAGACAGCAAGAACAACAGAAACAAGAGCAAAAGCAACAAAGTAATAACTCAAATACTCAATCTGGTAAACAGCCTAATAATCAAGGAAGTAGTGAATCAAGTAATCAGCAAAGTACAGCTACTTATCAAGGTATAAATAGCTTTGAAAGAGATGTTGTGAAATATACCAATATCGAAAGAGTTAAGCATGGATTACCAGAATTAAAGATGGATAACAAATTAAGTGAAGTAGCATGGTATAAATCACGAGACATGCAAGTTCATGGTTACTTTGACCATACAAGTCCAACATATGGTTCTCCATTTGACATGATGAGACATTATGGAGTAAGTTTTACAGCCGCTGGTGAGAATATAGCTGCAGGTTATAGCAGTGCAATGCATGTTGTAGATGCTTGGATGAATAGTGAAGGTCATAGAAAAAATATATTAGACCCTAATTATACTCATATCGGTGTAGGGTACCTATCAAATGATCATTACTCTACACAAATGTTTATTAAGAAATAATTTGAGGTGCCTGTCCGAGCGACCAATTCCTGGGACCCCAGTACATGGGTGGTGCAGAAAACATTCGCACTTTAACACTTTGACGCCCCGGGGGGCAGGCACTTTTTTCGGTAGGTTTATAAGAAGAGATAGCATTTGAACATGAATACATTTGTAACAAATTGCTCAATATAAAAATTACGTGAAGCATGAACTTGACAGGAGAACATCAAACCAAGTGAAGGTATTGTCCACAGGGGCAAACGGGAACCGCCCAGAACCAGTGAAAAAATTTTTCCTTCCAAAGCTCTCTCTTTATATTTCCCTTTGAAATCTTCAGTCTTTTGATACTGAGCAATTTCATAAAACTCAGCTGTATTTTTACCGAGCTTAAGTATTTTTCTCGCGGCTTTTCCGGCACACTCATCGTGTAAAAGACACGTCTTTCACTGCTTGAGTACAAAGTAATATTTTTACCTTCAAATCGTCTTTCTCTTGTGCTCATGACTTCTTCTCTATTAACAGGTTGATATTAAACTATTGTCATATATTCCCTATCAGTTTCTAACCTTATATTATAATCTTTTCCGTTCTTAATAAACAATAATTACAAATAAAGCAAAAGCTCCTACCTTAAAACGTGATCCGGTAGGAGCTTTATTTACTTCTAGATTCCTATTTTATTATCCGGATGATTGGTTTCTTCGCGTCTCCATGGACGGAAACGGTGTAGTACCCATTCTTACGGCTAAAATCTACAATAGATCCATCTACTTCTACTCGGGATGGTGGTGTCTTGGAGTAAAACGAAAATGTTCCACCTTCCTCTACTTCCACTAGAATGTCTGAATTGGTTTGAACCACATTCTTAATCGTTTTTGGTGCGAGATATTTATTTGTCAAACCAAGGGGAACGAAGTCATCCACCTCTACCATCATATATAATGAGACTTCATCAGGGGTTAAGATAACCTTCCGTTTTTCCTCCCGTTTCACCAGTTGAAATTCTCCCTTGAGAACGTTATAGAGAAGAAACTCCTCCCCCGTCATGCCAGGAATATCCGTTGGCGAAACAGTCCCTTCCACGTTTTCACCATCTAAATGAATGTGAAAGAGCCCGATGACCCCGTATTTCCCTATCCTGTTCCATATTTTTAATGGGACGGTTTCATGGTTTGGATCTCGAAACAGGCAATCTTTGGTTGGCTGGCCCGGCTGATCAGCCCTTAAGATTCTTCCATCCCCAAGTACTAACGGGAATAACTTTTCCGGATCAGTTTTCTGAACCTGATCACTGAAATAGATTGGCCCACCGCTTACGGATCGGAGGACAGCATTTTGTATATCTTCCTCATGGTCCGTCCAATACATATCCCAGTCGCCCCAATAAAAATGACCGTGATAAAACGAGTTATAAGCGTTTTGTAAAGCATGTTCCTTGAAGCTTATCTCATCCCCTGGCACAAAGTCATCACTGTTTCTGGAGACGGCTGAAATCGGACGGGAAAAAATATTTTCCGTTGCCATTCCCATACAGTTAATGACGCATTGATTAAAGTGAATGCCTACTGAAGCTTCTAAATTCTCATGCGAACCTCTCGCCGCGCCCTCAATCGAATGCTGATAGGCAAAGAAGTTACTGGTAGCGCTTTGCGAATCGACTTTGACGAAGTCAACCTTCTCGCTCTTCAAATACTTATGAAAGTCACTCCAAAAACCAAATCCACTTGGTGTTGGTGATGGCACATACTTGTCATGATTGGTCTTTACGATGCTCTCTTTATTATCCCGGTAGATCTTTGATTCCGGATCAATTCCACCCCAATAACCAGCGATGGTATGCCACACACCAACATGGTTCACACCGTAATTCGTCTTTAGTTCATTTATGACGCCGGATAATCCATTCGGGAATTTTTTCGCGTCAGGCTCATAAGACACTAGTTGTTCCTTCTCATTCACTTGTGACCAGCCATCATCGATCATGACCCATTTTACCGGAACATCCTTTTCCTTTAATTCCTGCATTTTTTCCAAGATACCTTCTTCATTCACTTCTTTATAAAACGCATCCCAACTACACCAGCCTAATTCATCGAGAACTTTCGGATACTCTTTGTCTTTTCTTAGTCGAACCTTACTCCCTAGCTGTGCGACAGCACCTTCCATCGTTTTTTCACTTACTTCAAAGGGATTATTTCCCTTCCCAAACGCAAAGGAAAGTGAATGACACGAATTAAATCCACCTTGAGACGAGAATAATTGTACTTCAAAGCCATTTGGATTCCCTTGAAGGGTGGAGCGATAACCGCCATCGAGGAGTGGAACAAGATAGTAATAATCGTCCTCCTCTTTCCATAGCAGAGATTGTGTTCTTTCCGGCAATTCCCGCATATCGCCAAAGTAAGGCCTCGTCCACCAATCCTTATGCTGATAATTAGCCATTAGTTGATTCATCGAAACATTCGAGAATTTCAACGTAATGGCCTGGTTAGGACCAAAGGACGTGTATCGGCTTTGGACACGCTCGTTAGTAATGTTCCCTCTAACACTCGCAAAGCCAACCTCTCTTTTGCCATCATGCATTACCTCAACGGATACAGTCACCGTCTCTTCTTTGTTAGAAAAATAGGAAACCACACTCTTTTGAAGCTGTTCGCTTTTCACAAATGGCAGATGATGTACTTCTCCATGGTCTAAGACAACCTCTACATCAACGTTCGTTAAAAATGGATATTCTTTTATCATCGTCTTTTTCTTCATTATATCCATAGCGCCTCCAACCCCGTTTCATTTAAACTTTAAAACCACTTACCATTCTGAAAAGGCGCTGGCAGTAACAATTGGGTGATAGGAATTCGGTCCTAATGCCCCCTTCGGCATTACCCATGGTCCATCATAGAATAATCGTCCTTCTTCCAGCTCTTTAATGACATCTAATATCAATCCATTTAACCTAGTTATGGCTGAGTCTATCCTTACTAGCACTCCACCATAGCTGATATCGCTGACTTTTCAGCCAAATGGCTCGTGTCCTGAAATTCCGAAACGATAATTTATAAAGCAGTGCTTTTATATAAAAATAGGAACGTCCCCAAACCTAAGTTAACTTTATGATAGTCTATTTTCGTGTGATTTGAGACTGATATTTTGGTATACCCTTAATGAATCTACCAGTACATGACTGTTAGAATTTAACATTATTTATTAATTTATTATCTTGAAGTTATTTTATTCGATACCTCAAAATAAATGATTTGTACTAGAAAAATGTGGGATTAATATTCAAATCCACTCTTTTTATCTTTACTCAACAGAAAATTACTAATTTTATCCGTAACTGTTTCTTCCACAGACGCTCTCGCTTTTTCCTTCAAGTCAGCTGATAAAAGTTTATATTCCTCATTCATCATTCTTGTTTCTCTATTGATGGCTGCAAGTAAACTTAATTCCAAATCTGTTGCTATATTTACTTTGCTAATACCTCCACCTTCAATTTTCATTGCGTTTTGTACCATCTCCGAAGGTACTCCTGACCCTCCATGTAAAACAAGGTGAACAGGAGTTAACGTACGAATAGCTTTTAAACGTTCTATATCAACTTTTGGTTGTCTCACCTTGTATACACCATGGGCAGTCCCAACAGAAACTGCCAAAGCGTCAACATTGGTCTCTTGTACAAATTGGTACGCTTCCTCTGGGTCTGTGTACAACTCTTCATCTTTATCGGTTTCAATGAAGTCTGTCGTTCCAATCATTCCTAACTCCGCCTCTACTGAAACACCTTTACTGTGAGCAAAGGAGACAACCTCTCTAGTAATTGCGACATTTTTGTCAAAAGGATGTTCGGAAGCATCAATCATAACCGAAGTAAACCCAGCTTCAATGGCCTCCTCAATAACCTTAAAGTCTTTCGTATGGTCCAAATGGAGAACCGCTGGAACAGTAATATTCTCTGATTCTATCACTCTATAAAACTCTTCCCCTACCTCTTTCGGCTCTATTTCATATCGCTCAAGCTCTTTTTGAGAGATTTGGACAATGACGGGGGAAGATAATCTTTCTGCCGCTCGCAGTATTGGTAAAACCATACCTGTATACCTTGATGAAAAAGATCCAATTGCATATTTCCCTTTCTCCGCTTGTTCCAGTGCCTTCTTTAATGTTATAACATTTTTACGACTTTTCGTTTTCATATCTTCTGTCTCCTTCCATATGTTAAAAACTACTGTAACCTATCTAACAGCCCTCAAAACCAGTTAAAGACTGTGTATTTTTTTTGTGGTTTTTATGTGGCATTAAGTCAATTACCCAACAATCATGTTCACAGGTCAATGGATTCCACAAAAAATTGTGTCTTTCGATGGATAATGTAAGGGGCAGGACCTCATCTAAACAAAAATCAGTCGTCACACCACGCCACAACTAATGAAAAACTTTATTGAAGAACATGAAATTCAACCGTTTAAGATTTAAGAGGTGCTAGTGTACGCTGGTTTCAGAGTTTCTAGTGTATACCATCTATTTAAAGTCACGTTCGGAAAAACAATGATTCAATATACAATAGAAATTCGTTTAAACACTGCCGTGGAACGAATGAAGTATAGTGACATGACCGCAGATTGCGGTGGCCGCAGGAAGCAATACGTATTTAATTGAGTTTTTCAAGGGGAATTACGAAGTATCCCCAACTGCCTACTTAAAAAGCTTGGAAAAGGATTGATAAAAGAAGTTTACCGGTCTACGAAGAGTATCCTCTAATATTTATATCCCAATACTCACAACAAAAAGTTGGTTCCCTATATACTAGACATCGTACAGTGACCAACCTTTCTCTACGAAACACTCAACCATCTACTCCCGCTAGTATCCCCCGAAGCTTGACAAACTTATCTTCAAATAGGCTACGATAACGGGGATTTAAGTCAAGGTTTGGAGAGACAATTTCAGTATTTTTTGAATACGTCGTCGTAGCCGCTTCTTCTAATGAGGAGTAAACTCCTTCTCCGGTTGCTGCAATCAGCACAGCTCCGATGGAAACTGCCTCGTCAATCCTTGGGACTTCGATGGGAATACCTGAAATATCCGATTTCAATTGCAGCCAATGCCTGTTTTTCACTCCGCCCCCGACAGAAATTAGCTTGGTAATCTTAGAATCACTAACGTTCTCCGCTGTCCTTCGAATTAACTCCATTTGATATGCATTCCCTTCGAACACAGCTTTTAATAACTCTTTTTTCCCATGCTTCTTCGTTAATCCAATAAAGGAGGCTGTAGCGCCTGGGTTGGGGTAGGGAGCCCCACTTCCATTGAGATATGGGAAAAAGAGAATGCCGGTCGGCCCTTCATAGGTTTGCTCCAGTAACGCCATCACTTCTCCATAGGTGAGCCGGTAATCTGAAATCATGTCCCGTAACCACTCCACAGATCCACCTGACGACGAATGCCCACCCATCCAATAATACGTATCCTTTAATAAATGAGGGCCAAACGTAAGCCCTGAATTTCGGTCATCTCGGGTTAGGTCTCTCTTTGGAAAGACACCTACCATCGTCTCCGCCGTACCAATTGAGTTATAGATTCGCTCTGGTGTTAATTCCCCAATCGACAGGGACGCCACGAGATGATCATGCCCTGCAATGTAAACCTTCGTTTCAGAATGGATTCCCAAGCGAGAATGTTCGGATAAAACTTCCCCCACCGGTTTCGTACAGTGCTGGACGTCTGGAAAAAGTGATGGTTGAAGTCCCATGTGCAAGATTAAGTCCTCATTCCACCCCTGCTTTTTGATATCATAAGCATATGTTCTTACCGCCAATGATTCCTCCTCAACGATACTGTTTGTAAGACAGTAGGCAATGTAAGAGGAAACGGACATCCACTTTACCTTCTGTTCAAAGAGGGATGGTTCCTTCTCCTTTAGCCATAAGAGTTTCGAAAGTCCAAATTTATAGGAAACATGTAATCCAGTTCTGAAGAACTGTTCTTCCATATCTATCTCATTTTCTATCAACTTTGCCTGTTTCAACGAAGCTGTTTCAAACCAAGGGAGGATTTCCGTGATGGGTCTCCCACTTTCTTCATTAAGCATTAATCCGCTTTCCGCCATACTGGCAATGCTGATGGCTGAAACCCCCGAAGGCGACTTTTCGGCGAGATCTCTAATCAACTGGGCTACATTTTCCCAAAGTTTACTTGCACTAAAAAAAGAAATCTGATAGTCATCCACTTCTTGATGCATTGGCACGACAAACGATTCCACTTGAGTGCCATCAATATGATAGAGACCCGCTTTTAAATTAGTCGTTCCAATATCAAGAGCAATAATCATTGTATTTCTCTCTCTCCCAGTAATAATTGGATTTTTATACGGTTATATCCAACACATATTTTGCCACGGATAAGGAGGCTAAATCCCCAACGGCCTCTCCTAATCCTGACGGAACGATGGAACAGACGTTACGGGATAAAGATAGAGCCTCTTTTTCCAGCTCTTGAAGCATCGCTGGCTGAAGCAACTTCTCCTGTCTTAAATAGATACTGCCAATAATGATTCGTTCAGGGTTCAAAATATCTATTAAAACCGCTAACCCTTTCCCCAACTTTCTTCCTACGGTTTCATAGATGATAATGGCCAACTCATCCCCGGACAAAGCCGCTTCTGCCACTCCCTTTGCAGTAATCGTATCAAGTTCTTCCATCGAAGAACAGATACTAGTCGTTTTTCCTTGGCGAAGGTGTTGCTCAACCTCCTTTTTAGCAAATCTCGCAATTCCTCCCCCGCTACAGAATCCCTCAAAAGATCCCGCTTTTCCATATCCAATCGGGCCGTCTTCCTCCAGTCGGATGTGCCCGACCTCCCCAGCCATATCATTCGACCCTGAGTATAATCTGCCGTTTAATAGGAGACCTGCTCCCATCCCCGTTCCAAACGTCAGAAAAATGACATTCTCGAGACCTGCCCCTGCGCCCCACTTCCATTCGGCAAGGGCACAGGCGTTGGCATCGTTTTGAAGCGCAACAGGAACGTCAAAAACGTCCTTCAGGGGAGAAACAATATCTATGTTATCCCAGTTTGGGAGATTCGGAGGAGATAGAATAACCCCTTTTCTACTGTCTAACGGTCCGCCGCAGCTTATCCCAATCGCCTGAAGCACAGCATTCTCCTGAGATTCTACTAACCCAGAAAGCTGTTGGGACATTTTTCGAATCGCTTCTTCCGGTGTACCCGGAGTTGGGAATGCCTCTCGGGCGATGACCTTCACCTGATGATTTTCTGTTTCCTCGCCTAGTACAACCGCACACTTCGTGCCACCTACATCAAGACCTGCTAGTAATTTTTTCATCCGAAAAAATCCTCCTCCAACATTAAGCACAACGTATGATAGATTGGCAGATGACGCTCTTGGATTTGGTACGTTTCCTCATATGGAACCGCGATGATAATATCCGCTATCCCCTTTAGTTTTCCTCCACTTTTTCCAGTCAGACAAATGGTTTTTAACCCTAGAGCTTTTGCAACAATCGTCGCCTGAACGATGTTTTTGGAATTCCCAGAAGTGCTGATTCCGAGGAAGACATCCCCCGGATTCCCATACCCGTATACTTGCTGGGCGAAAACAAGGTCCGGAGCCACGTCATTCGAATAGGCAGTCATTAACGCAGACTGGCTCACAAGGGAGATGGCAGGTAAAGAGCCTTGCAGATGATTTCCAATGTAGCCGTCGAGATCTCCCGCTTCCTCCAGCTGATTCTTCCTTTCCGGAGACAATTCCCGTTTGGAGACAAACCCCTTCATTAATTCCCCTACAATGTGGTCACTGTCCGCCGCGCTTCCACCATTTCCTGCTAGGAGGAGCTTTCCGTTGTTTTCATAGGAAAGCTTTAGTGTGACAAAGGATTCCCAAATGGAATCCTTGCATTCTTCTAAATCTGAATAGTTCTTTATTAGTTGCTCAATGTAGTGATACATGAAGCGATCTCCTTTCCCTTTTCCATAACGATGTCCTACTGCCTTAAATGTTCTAACGCTTTGGCGAAGAAGTCTGGTCCTCCAAAGCTGCCAGATTTCAAGACAAATACATAATGGGGTTCTGATAAATTAATACAAGACGGTAGCCCCGGTTCAATTTCCTTATACACTCGCATACCTTCAATGGATAGCTCTTTACAGATAGAAGCAGATGTTTCCCCTCCCGCAACCAAGAATCGATTGATATCTGTCTGGTCACAAACTTTGGATACAACGGTTGCTAAGGATGAAGAAACTAGACGAGATACTTTTTCGGTAGTCAACCCAAGCTCTCTCCCTGTTTGCTTCGTTTCCGCCACTGCATTGGAATCATTAGATGCATAGAGGAGAACATCGTTCCCCTGGACCAGTAACTCTCTTGTCTTAGCGACGAGCTCCTCTAAATACGTTGCATTTTCGCTCGTGAATAACTGCATCGTCTCCATTTCAACGAGTGGACAGTCCTGTTTTTTCATATATTCGATCTGACCAAGTGTCTGTGGCGTTAAGCTCCCTGCCGCACAAAGGACCCCTGTGGAAGACTTTGGCTCTGGCTTCACTTGATCTTCTCGTTGAGCTTTTTGTTTCCTTTCAGAAACTAAAACCAGTTCTTCCGCCACTCCTGAAGCACCAGCAATGATTTTTTCCCCGTGAATCGCTTTGGCAATTTCCTGTAAAGAAGCCTGGTCCTCCACGTCTAGAATTAGATAATGACAGTTCTCCCGCTTCCGCTCCATCTCGCTTTTGATGGCTACATGCCCTTTTCGAATCGTTTCAATATCGAGGTGATCGACCTTTCTTTCCGTCTGCGATTGAAGGATTTCCACAATATTCGAATATAGCGTGGGGTGAACAGGATCATTCCGAAAATTAGAGTCTTCTAGCTTGGTGCCGTAGACAAAGTGCTCCTGATGAATGGTCGTTCTCCCGTTTTTCGGAAACCCGAGAACCACCACCGCAAAAGATTCCTCTAGGGCATCGAGCATTGCATCAAACTCTGCGCCAATATTCCCGCGAAAAACAGAACATGTTTTATTAAAAAATTGCGTACATCCTGCCTCCTCTAGCTGCTTTGTACTCTGGAAAACCTTGTCATACGCTTCCTTTTTCCCGTCCAATCTAGAGTTCGTATCGAGAATGACGACATCTGGCGAGGAAAGCTGGCTCCTCTCCTGAAAGCTGGTATATGGATAGACATCCGTTTGCAAGCCTGCTTTTCCATACATAATTCCAATATCATTTGCACCTGTTATATCATCTGCGACAATACCGATCATCGTTCCCACTTCCTTCTTGGCTTATATCCGGCATAGTGGAGAAAATCATAGACTTGTCCCGGTGGCAGTTCATTGATTCTTACCTGTTGGCTTTGCATGGTTACCGCCATTTTGCAGGCAAACTCCAGTGTATGTAACGCCATTCGGGCCTCTTGTAAGGAGGTATCAAAAACGATAACACCATGATTCTCCAGCAACATGACATTCGTTTCCTTCGCTTTTTCCCACACCAGTTCCCCTAATTCCTTGGACCCGGGATGTGCGTAAGGGATGCGGGCAACCCGTTCCAGGTAATACATCCCTTCCACAAAACTATTGGCTGGTATCGTAAGACTGGTGTTGGCGACGATTGTGCTGTAGAAAGGAGTAGCATGCAGAACAGCTTGGATCTCCGGCCGCTGCTCGTAAATCGCCTGGTGCATCGGAACTTCTTTAGAAGGCCTTTTGGATTGACTTCGATCAATCTCCCTGCCGGTCTCCCATTCTATAAAATCATCTTCCATCAAGTTTCCAAGATAGGTTCCGCTCTTGGTGACTAAAAATTCCCGGTCAGATGTTCTGGCACTTACATTCCCTGAATTGCCCCAGGCAAGCTCGTTTTCAAACATGTAATTGGTCGTTTCTATCAGTTCATTTCTTAATGCGTTCTTTTCATGCATATCCTTTCACATCCCAGTAAAAATATAGCACTCTAGTTTTCAAACAGAGAGAAGATTCTTTTTTAGTAAGTGATTTTGTTCCTATTTTTACTTACTTGCAAGTTCCTCAAATTTTTCTTTCACAGCAGCAATTCCCAGTTTCGGACTAGTGAGGAATCGGCTTTGCTCCTCTGTCGGGAACGTCGCGACCACACGGGCCATCGAAGCTTGTGCCAAGACAACGAATTCTGTTTTGCTCGCCAGTTGTTTTAGCACCGCTGCCACATCTTGGTCATGCCCTTCTTTATCCCCTTGCACTAACTTCTCATAAGCAGAAGAAGCTACTTGTTGTGTAAACTCTACCGTTTTTCCAATTTCCTCTGCTTTTTTCCGAAGTAAATTAATTGTAGGTCCCATCGTTGTTTCCAGTGTTGCTGCCACACCGATTTTCGTTGCATTGGAAATGGCGTGTTCTCCCATGGCTTCATCGATTCTCATGACAGGGACATCCACTTTCGGTTGGACAACGTCCACAACTTCCCCGACCGAGGAACAGGCGCTTAGGATCACATCTGCTCCCCTTGATTCCAACACTTTGGCGTATTGCTCCCAGCGGGGAGTGATGTCCTCTAGGGTTCCGCCGTTAATTAACTGAGGCAAGATAGTATCATCTAGTATATTAATTGTTTCACACTCTGGAATCATCCCTGAAACTAATTTTTTTAACGCATCGATTGTGACCGGAGTCGTATGGATTATTCCCAACTTCTTCATCATATCCCCTCCGTTTTTCCAATAGCTTTATTATCGTCAATTTTAGTAGATATGGCTGAGTTATACCCTATAGGAGAGCGTAGCCCCATTTTGGTCGGTATAGTCAATCACCGTATTATAAGTCTGTAAATCAATATGAAGTGTACATCGTTTGTCTTCCTTTTGCCATGCTAGGTGAACTTCCCCGTTCGGCGCAGCCAACACTTGAAACTCTCCATCAAAAGCAGGGTATTCATTGCGGAAACGCATGAGCATCAAAAGACGCTGAACCACATCTTTTTCTAGGGATTCTTCAATTTCTTCTATTGTATAGTTGTGTCTATTGATTTCACGGATCTCACCCGTTCTTTCCACCGCTTCATAATCGTTTTCGCCGGCAAGCAGCCCTACGTAGTAAACTTGAGGCACTCCCGGAGCAAAAAACTGAATTGCTCTTGCCGCTAAATACGCATCGTCATGCTGCCCCAATACAGAGTAAAAGGTTCCCCCAATCTGGTGTACATCAAAGCCATCCTCTGCCTTATGTTCATCCGACATTATGAGGCTCATGTTCGATCCTCTAGATTTACATACCTCCACGACTTTTCGTGCTTCCTTCGTATCGATTAAACCTTCGAGATCAGGCAAAACAGGAATGCCGTCATGACAGTCGAGCATCGTAAATTGATTAATTGGTCGATCACGAAGATACTCGTTTAAGTTTTCGCTGGACTTGTTAATCAGTGTATCTAAAATGGTGTACGGTAAGATAAAATCATAAATCCAGTAGCCCCGTTCTGTGAGCTTATATTGTGTCTCATAGTGGGCATGGACTTCCGGTAGAAGTTCCATGTCATAGGAATCTGCCATCTTTTTCATCAGCTCTAGAAACTCGTAGATTTCAGGTTCCACAAAAAAGCAGCTCGTCCCTAGCTTCTTAATCACATATCCCACCGCATCCAATCTGACGGTCTTAATATTGTTGTTACTGAAGTTCTCAAAGAAATCTGTGAGGAGCTGTATCACCTTCTCGGATTTCACATCTAAGTCGATTTGCTCCGAAGGGTCATCACTGCCGAACGTTGTCCAAACCTTTTCTTCTTCCCCTTTTTTTCCGATCTTAAAGGTGGAATAAGGTTTCGGTCTCCTAAGGAAAATCTTATCAACATCTTCCTTAACCGGTTCTCCGCCTTCCCATACTTTGTCTAGTGTAATGAACAAGTCCCGATACTCCGACTCTTTCCCCTTTTCAAGATAATCCTGGAAATAGGCTGACTGGCGGGAAATATGATTGACCATTAAATCTACTAATATATCGTAGTCTTCCCCAAGTACTTTTATATCCTCCCATGTACCAAACGCGGGCTCAATTTCTAGATATGTCTTTGGGGCAAACCCTCTGTCCCCGGAAGAAGGGAACGGTGGAAGGATATGAATCCCTCCTTTGAATATGTCTGAAAAATAATTGTTAAGGACAGAATGTAGGGACTTTAAGTCCCCACCTAGTGAATCCGGGTAAGTAATAAGATGTATTTTGTTCTTTACCGGCATCTATGGTACCTCCTAATCTAAAGTTGTATGGTGTGATTGTGTACATCAAATCATGTGTAAATCCTGGTATATCCCTTTTAGGGATGCGTAGGAATTCGCATAGACAGCAAAGAGCTTTTCATAGATTACGTGATTCCGAGAATTCGGGTGATAAACCTCTTCCTCTTCCTGTAATCCCCAATCATAGGCAAGATCTTCCAAGCTGGAACAATCCCCTACTCCAATAGCTGCTAACATCGCTGCTCCATAGGCACCTCCACCTCGGCTGGCCTTCCGGACGACAGGAATGTTAAAAATATCCGCAGCGGTTTGCAGCCATAAAGGATGCTCCGCCGCCCCCCCAGTTAAGATAAGGCGTTCCGGTACCTTCCCCGTAGCATTCTTCACAATCGTATAGCCTTGATATAAGGAAAAGAGAACCCCTTCAACAACTGCTCGTGCCATTTCCGCTGTCGTATGTGTATTGGTAAGCCCGATGAAGGCTGCTTTCGCCTTCTCATCCATGTGTGGAGTACGCTCTCCGTATAAATATGGAAGAAACAGCAATCTGTTCGCTCCCGGGTTGGACGTACTCGCCAAATCTAGCAAGTCCGTGAAGCTGTAGTTCTTACGAAATATGGACTCGGTTAACCATTTAAAAGACATTCCAGCAGAAAGCGTCGCCCCCATCATCACCCATTTTCCAGGAGCGCCATGGGCTAACATGTGTACAGTTCCGTTTTTCTCCATCATTAACTCATCGAGGCTGACAAACAATTGACCGCTCGTCCCTACCGTACAAAGCCAATTTTTTTCATGGACAATGCCATTCCCAATCGCCTGTGCCTGTGCATCGCCACACCCACAAATAACTGTAATTCCCAGCTTCAGCCCAAAGTGGTTAGCTGCTTCTTCGGTAACCTTCCCGGAAATTTCTATTGATTCCTTCATTTCCGGGAGTTTAGCAAGGTCTAAGCTAGTCAGAGTTAAAATTTGTTGTGACCAATTTTTCTCTTCAAGATCCATCATCAGTGTTGCGGACGCATCCGAATAATCCGTATCAAAAGTACTCGTCAGCTTCATTTTGATGTAATCCTTTGGCAGCAAAAACTTATATGTTTTCTCGTATAAATCTGGATAATGCTTTTGAAACCACATGATTTTTCCAAGGGTAAAGCTGATATTAGGACGATTCCCCGTCAGCTTTACCCATTCCTCATTCGTCATCATGGCTTTTAATGTGGATAACTCTTCTGTGTTCCGCTGGTCCGACCAGATAATGGCATTGTATAAGGCATTTCCGTCTGAATCTACCGGTACAATCCCGTGCATTTGACCTGTTACAGAAAGTCCTTTGACGTTCTCAAGAAAATGTGGGGCCTCTGCAACAATCTCTTCAATCGCACCTTTAAGCGCCGCCTCCCAATGAACGGGATGTTGCTCATGCCATCCCTCCTGAGGGTGCAAGACATCATAGCTCTGCACCTTTTGTGTTTCGATTCGGCCATTTTTCTGGCAGACCAACACTTTGACAGAAGACGTGCCTAAATCAATTCCCAAATACCGTTCCATTCTCATCACCGCTTTACTCTATTTCAATGGCTCTTCTATAAGATTGGTCTCGTAGATTTCTTCATCCGCATTTTGTGGAACTCGGATTGTTCTTATCTCTGATCTTCCAAAATGAAGATTTACGCTTCGATTCCACATTGGCAACTTCACCGTGACATCGGTTTCCTGATTCGTTGATTCGTAGAGACGGACAATGAGATCGTCATTATCCTCCGCTTTTTTCAACGCAGCCAAAATAATGTTTGATTGATCGATGGAAATAAAGGAATCTTGTTGTGGCAACTTCCCTTGATGGTATGTTTCGACAACCATTTGCGGCTTCTGGTTCAATTCCAACGCATGTTGCACCGTTCTTGCTCCTTCCCAGCTTCCTTTATGTGGAAGAAGTTCATAAGTGAAGGTTTGAATTCCCTGATCAATGATCGGATAATCATCTTCTAAATCTGGTTCAAATGGAATGTGGTGCGCATAAATCGGACTGCGAAGCACGGTTAGACTAATCGTATTTCCAGTAACATCCGCACTGTACTTTCCATCATTCAACACGCTTAAGCCGTATATTTCCTTCGTCTCTTTATCAATTGTCCCTGTAAGATCCACCCAGTTTTGCATCGGCTCCTCTTCTCCATTTGCCTCCCTGGCAATATGGCCGTATGGAATTTCATACGTTGCCTTTCTCTGGTTAAACTTCACCGGGAACTTGATTTTCAAGGCTTTATACTTCTCCTGCCAATTCACTTTGACTTTCACTTCCACTTTGTTTAATTCCTTGTACATGCTTATATCCTGTACCAAGTTAGAAGCCCCATATTTACTGATGATTCGTATCGTCCCTTTGACAGGTCCTTCCTCCACTTTTTTAATCGTTACCGGAGCGAACTCCCCGATGAGATCATCAAAGCGGAGCTTTCCATGGCCCCATGCATCCGATGGATCGTTTATGACAGCCGGAATCGCGGCATCACCTTTAAAAACCTCAATGTTATTGATTTTATCAAAGAGACTGCGGATCCCACCAGTATCCGGATTAATTTCAAGCTTTAATTTATCGTTTTCCAAGCTGTAATTCGTTGTTTTTACAATGTCAAATTTTTCTTTAGAAGGAAACGCACGCAGCTTAAACGTACTGTACCCAAGCGGCGGAACCTCTCCCACAAAAACAACGCGTTTTCTGTTTGGAACCTTGGCATTCGATTGGATGATCTGGTGAGGGATTTCGTTCCCGTTCACATCCTCGATTATGAATTCTGCCGGAAGCAAGTAGTTCACAAACAACCCGTATTCGATTTCCACCCTTGCTTTAACGGACCAGGAATGCGGATTGAAAACAACGATTGGCTTCATATCCTTTTCTTCTTCAATATTAATTTTCCAACTCATGGATTGCAGAGCATAATTTAAGTTTCTAGACGAAATGCTGATAGCTTCTCCATATAAATCTCTTGCATCATGATAAGCAGCTTCAATACTTGTTCCAGCTAGGATATCATGGAATTGATTGAACAGAATTCCCTTCCACGCTTGATTAAAGTCCGTCGGGTAGAATTGCCCTGTCCGACTGTTCGCAATCGCCGAAAATTTTTCTGCTTGAATGATAAGGTTTTCCGAGTAGCGATTTAGCTTCTTCACTTCTGAATGAACCGAATAACATCCGCTGGCATGATGCTGCAAATCTTCATGCACTACCGGAAGCTGATCTTCTATTTTTGATACGTCTTCGAAAAATTCATTCGGTGAGCTGAATAGGAGAGAGGTATCAAGTAATTTCTCATTCAATTCTTTAATCGTTTCAATATTCACTTTCGTTGGTCCGCCCCCATGATTTCCTACTCCATAGAAGCACATCAAATGATCGAAGGAATTTTTCAGCTCTGTTTTACAATGCATAATATGGTTTTCCAAATGATCAAATGTACAATACTCAAATGGAATTCGGAAAGCTTTTACACGGGAACCGTCAGCAGATTCCCAAAGGAAGAGACGACCCGGCAAGCCTTTTTCTTCCGGATTCGGTCGCATAAAAATGTACGAATCCATTCCGGACTTCTGTAAGATTTGCGGTAGCATTCCATGATGGCCAAAGCTATCTACATTGTATCCCACTTTCGCTTTGACACCGAATTTTTCCTTAAAGTAGCTTTGTCCGATTAACCCTTGTCTCGCGAACGATTCGCCTCCGGGAATATTGCAATCTGGTTGTATCCACCAACCGCCACAGATAATCCAGCGTCCCTCTTGAATTTTCTCTTTTATCTCCTCGAACATTTCTGGATCATTCTTCTCAATCCACTCGTAAAAAGCAGCAGAGCTTGATGTATAAATAAAGTTATCATATTCGTTCAACCGATCTAGTGCCGAACGAAAGGTAGCCTTTGTTTCTTGAAACCCTTCCTGCCATTGCCAAAGCCATACCGGGTCCAGGTGGGCATTTCCAATCATATACATTTTCTTCATAAAGTACCTCCTAGGTTACTGTTAAAACGCATGTTGCCTTAGCCTTTTGCAGCTCCACCCATCGTAAACCCTTTAGACATGTGGTTTTGGGCAAAGTAGTAGAGAATAAAGGTTGGCATCATATATAGGATGGAATACGCCGCCAATTGACCATATGCCGCATATCCATATTGTCCAAAGAACTGGTAGATTGTTACCGATGCTGGTAGCTTCCCCGGTGATTGTAATAAAATATATGGTACGAAGAAGTTGCCCCAGCTACCAATAAAGACAAAGATACTTACGGTAAAAATTCCAGGAATCATGAGTGGTGCAACGACCTTCCGAAGACCTACTAGTAGGGAAGCTCCATCAATCCAAGCAGCCTCCTCCAGATCCGTCGGCACGCCATCAATGAAGTTTTTCGTAATCCAAATTCCAAACGGAAGTTGTGATGCAGTTAAGAAAAGCAATGTTCCGAAAAGAGAATCCTGTAGGTTTAAAAATAAAAATAGCTGATATACCGGCACCATGATTGCGGTAATAGGTAAGGATGTCATAAATAGAATTGTAAGCATAAATTTCTGCTTATTTTTCAACGGGAACCTTGATAGGGGATAAGCTGCCAATAAAGACAGAATAACTACTAGAATGGTCTGACCGCCGGACAATAACAATCCAATCATGAATGCCCTCTGGTTAGTAGAACTTGTGATTACCGACACATAATTATCTAATGTGAACTTTTCCGGAATCTTTATGACTTGTGTCGCATTTCCGTCAAAGGAAGCGAACACCACCCAAAGTAACGGAACGATAAATAGAATGGCGATGATACTCAATATAGCATAGGGAATTATTTGTTCAGTTTTATTATTTCTCATCGTTATGCTCCCCCATTAATCTTCTGTCTTTAAGAGTTTTATATAAAGTAAACTAATTACAATTCCAATTACAAGAATGACAAGAGAGATTGCAGTCCCATAACCTAATTGATAATTAACAAACGCCTGCTCATACATGAATATTGGTAAGGTTGACGTTGCTTTCGCAGGCCCCCCGCCGGTCATCGTATAGATGAGGGTGAATACCCCTAATGTCCCTAAAGTGATAATGACGAGATTTGTAAAAATCGTATTCTTTATCATTGGAATCGTAATTCTCATCATCCGTTGGAATCGATTGGCACCATCGATTTTTGCTGCTTCATTCACGGAATCTGGTATGTTATCAAGTGCGGATTGGAACATGAGCATCGACAAGGCCGATCCTTTCCATATGTTCGCTACAACAACCGATACCATTGGAAATGTAAATAACCAAGATACTGGTTCAAAGCCAAACCAACCGATAAACTGGTTTAATGTTCCTCCATCATGTAAGAAGGAAACAAAAGTAAATGCTACGATAATTTCCGGTGTCACCCATCCAGCCATAACGGTACCACCAACGAACTTTCGGAAGGATTTATTTTTATTCTGCATTAAAACAGCCAATAAGAACCCTAATATTTGTTGCCCGATAATCCCTGATAGGATTAAGAAAACCATCGTCGTAATGAAAGATGATTTAAAGCTTGGGTCCTGGAACATGTTCACAAAGTTTCTAAAACCCACAAACTCGATATTCTGTGCAGCTGCACCTGTTAAAGACATGTTGGTGAAGGCAAACAAGAAAGTCATTAGAATAGGTCCAATGAAGAAGATTAACAGAATGACAAGTGAAGGCAGTAAAAAGAAAAAAGTTTTGCGCAACATGCTGTTGTTATTGTTCTTAATTCGCTTATTAGTCAAAGCATTCTCCGTTGACACAATGCTGTCCCCCCAGCTAAAGACGAAGGCCAAAACCTGTTCGGAATTGGCCTCGTTATCATTTTTTATTTATTGATTACATTCTCTTCGCCAACAATACGTTTAAGGCCATTTTCAAACTCTTGTACTGCTTGATCTGGTGAAGATTGTCCTGATGCTACACTCTCAACAACTTCTTGAATAAATGTGGAAACGGTTGGATAGTCATCTACAGCTGGACGGAAGTTTGTATAACTTAACATTTCTGCTGCCTCACGATAGTTACTGATTGGCTGATCCAGATACTCCTCTTTTACTGCCACATCAGTACGGACTGTCATATCCCCTGTTCTTCTCACATAATCAAATTGTTGTTGTTCATTGACTGCCATTTTAATAAATTCTGCAGCTAGATCCTTCTCGGAAGCATGAGCAGGAATGGATAACGCCCAACCACCTGACATTGAAGTGAATCCTGGTTCTTGTCCAAATTGAGTTGGAATTAATGTGAATCCCCATGTATCAAGTGCTTCTGGCCATGGAGTCGCTCTTCCTTCACGCCAGCTTGCTGCTACCCAGTTTCCGTCAATTACCATAGAAACCTTGTTATTCATCATTAAATCTTCGGATAGTAACGTTGCCACCTGGCTGTTAGATGCAACACTTAAAGATGGTCCTAAATCATTTTGGAAAACAGAGTCGATAAACTCAAACGTATCTGTTAAAGCTGTTTCATCAACAACCCACTTGTTCTCATCAAAGTCATATAATGATGAACCTGTTCCGCTGTATAGTACTTGGAACGTTCTCATAGAAGTTGCTTCCCCAGTCGCCTTTGTAACATAAGTGAATAATGGGATGACATCACCTGTATTTTCTTTAATTACCTCAGCAGCATTTAATAATTCTTCCCAAGATTGTGGTTCAAATGGAACTGGTAACCCTGCCTCTTCAAAAAGAACTTTGTTATACCATAAGCCTTGTACATCCGTACTGAATGGTACCCCATAAATTTTTCCGTCAGCCGCTGCTGTTACACCTTGCTTCGTAGTTTCTTCAAACTTATCCCACTCGTCCCAATCATTTAAAATATCATCCATCGGGGATAGGTATCCAGCATTCACATCGGAGTTAATAATAAAAGTATCTTCTACTGCCACATCAGGAGAAGTGTCTGCTGACTGCATCATCATTGCCTGTTTCGTAGTAACATCATCGTGAAGAGGAATTAATTCTACTGTTACACCTTCATTTTCTGCTTCAAATTCATCCCTCAAGTCAAAAAACCATTCTTCCCACCAAGTTGGATAACTCACTTTTAATACTCGCTCCTCCCCTGTACTCGGAGCAGAATCCCCCTCTGAATTATCCGATTCATCACCACATGCAATCAAACCGGTGATTACTAACATTAATAGACTTATCATTAGAAACTTTTTCAACATTTTACATCCTCCTCAGATTTATATATATATGTTTTAAGAATGCGCTTACATATACTTCAAAAAATTTTATTTCTTCTCCACTAGAGTGATTTTGTACTTTCACGTACCACTAATCGGTACGGCACTAAGTTTTCCAACGCAGTTAATGAATTTCCATGAATCTGGTCGATCAATAACCTCGCTGCAGTCGCTCCCATATCTACTGGATTTTGCTTTACTGTTGTTAGTTTAGGTCTAAACACTGTTGCAAGGTCCACATCATCAAAACCCATAACAGATATGTCTTCCGGAACCCTATAACCATGTTCCCGCAAATAATTAATAGCACCTAAAGCTTGCTGATCTGAACATGCGAAGATTGCGGTTGGCTTTTCACTTTGGGACATTATTTGAGATGCCGCATAATACCCATCGTCTATGGTATGATATCTTCTTGTTTGCCAGGATGTATATAACGGCAACCCAGCTTCTTTTAAAGCTTCCAAGTAACCCTGTAATCGGTTATCTCCTGTTGCACAATCTTTTTCTGGACCAGCCATAATGGCAATCCTTTTATGCTTTTGTTTAATAAGGTATCTTGTAGCTTCATAAGCAGCTTTTATATTGTCAATAGTTACATAGGGATATTTTTTAAGAGTTTCTACTTTTTGACCTAGAAACACTGTTGGAACTACTGTTTCCCCAAAAAAATTCTTATGTTGGTCAGTAAATTCAGTGACAGAGAATATTATCCCATCCAGTTGTCTGTCTTCGAAAATATTTAAGTATTCTAATTCTTTTTCAATCTCATTGTAGGAAGTACTTAACAAAATGTTATATCCATACGTTTGTAATACTTCCTCAATACCTTCAATTAATTTCGAAAAGAAGTTATTTGATATTCTTGGTATCAAAACTCCAATTAAGCTAGTTTTCTTATTTACGAGTCCCCTGGCAACCATATTGGGTTTGAATCCAGTCTCCTCGACGACAGAAAGTACACGTCTTTTTAGGTCTTCACTTACATATTTACTATTATTCAACACCCTAGACACAGTAGAGACAGAAACATTTGCCCTTTTAGCAATATCTTTTATAGAAGATTTTATTTGCATACACCCCCTTAGCTACCAAACTCAGGAAAACGTTTTCCTAGAACTCAAAAAAGTATTAAATTTAATAGATTTCTACAATTATTTACCCTTATATTTGAAACATAAGTATAGAAATATGGTTAAAACATATAACCTTTAGTTCAATAGAATAGTAGACTATTGAAACTTTCAAGAAAACGTTTTCCTGTGAATTGAATTATACTCCCTTCGTTTTCTTTAGTCAACTTAAAATTGAGATTTTATCAAAGATAAAAATAAATCAGTCCATGGTGTTAATTTGTTCCATGCCATAGAACTTACTGAGCACAATGCAAATACAAGTATTTTTTACAATTTAAAAATACAAAATAATTTGATTTTCCATCTATAAAGGTTTATCTATATGAAATAACAGAAGGTACACCCTGTTTTTTAGTAGAAAAATTTAGAGAAGTATCGTTACTAAGCAATTTTGTTGGTGCAATGCACCCAATGTAAATAGTTTGTCCTTCCCAGCCTCATAAAAAGTATAGAATTCTAGAGCCTACCCCAGTACTGTGAAGCTTCATCATACTGGGGGTCAGTCCCTTTGGAAGGATGTGAAGAGTTGGATTCACCGTTGTAAACAGATAAAAGCCCTCCAGAAGGATACCTCTTCCCCCTCTGGATAGCTTCTTTACCTAAAAAACATTTATTTATAGTTCATGTTTCATCAATTTTTTTCCTTTTCCGATCGATTTTGGAGCCTGCACGCTAGTATCTAGAGCTACACTACACTGGAATCGGTTCCTTAGATGGCAAGAAAATTGGGACAAGGTATGTGAACCCCTTGTCCCTACTCGTTGACCAAAAGTTAATATAACCATGTACGCCAAATAAAGAATAGGTAGCTGAAAAGGACACTTCCAATTGCTGCCACAATTCCTATCGTAAGTGATACAGCTACCCAACCTGTGACTAATCCCAGCATGAAAAAGCTCGGCAAACCCAATAGAAATATAGCTTTCCTTATTCCCTGCACAAGATTTTTTTGATCCTTGTATGGGAACAACTTAAAGAATGGTTGGGTTCTCATGTCTCGCCAGCCCCATTTGATAAACTGCACGACTGCAAACAAACAGACCGCCAACAGTACCCACTTTAACATTACGGGGGTTAGAAGAATGGCAATAATACCAACTCCTGTTATTTGTAGAACACCAAGTAACATTGTCTTATTTCGTATCGTTTGTTTTATAAAAATCTCAGCCAATAGATTCATAGGGGTTCGTTTTCGGAACAATTTTGTTGATTTGGAAAATAGAATTAACGGACGTTTCCTTTGTTTCTTTGCTATTTTGTATCCACTTGCTGCAATGAAAATACTTACTAGTTTCAAGCGCTCCTGGTTTTCCCGTAAGCAATCTTCGAAAAAGGTTGCAGTAAGGTGGAATCTCTTCTTCATTAACGAATAACATGCGAGGGCAAACCCTAGAAAAAGAATAGCTTGAACCACACCGTTTCCAAAGAAAAATAGCTGAAACAATGGGAAGGTGACCATGACAAAAAGGATATTTATAAGATATAATTTCCAGCGGCGATACCGTAATGCCAATAGTTGCCTGCCTAACTGGCTAAATAGCTGAAAGACAAATGCATAACAAAGGGCAAAAACAATTTCTGTATTACTTGCACCTCCGTATATAAGCCAGATGGGCAAAAGTAGCAAGGCACAACAGACCAGTAGTGTTGCATTTCTCAGTAAACTATAAGTAATTCCATGCTTAATTAATGAAAAATACCAGTTGGATTGCTGCCTTAAAAACAATAGATCCCCTTCCCTTAGAAACAAACGAACAGTGCCATAACGACTTAAGAAGAACAGTGGCAGCCAGTAGAATAGGGCTGGGAATTGTATCACCCATTCAGCAGATCCTTCCCATAGTAAATAGTATTGATAGCCGAGTATTGCTAACACTGGGACTAGAATATACAAGGCAACTACCCAATCCACCGCGGTTTTCCAAACACTGTATTGATAGACCCACTCTTTTTTTAACCGGAGAAAAAAAAGGTCTCGTACACTACCCATGGTCATTCACCGTCAATTCATAAAAGCAATCCATCAATGATCCATCAGAGACACTTTGCCCTCGAATCTCTTCCATCGTGCCTCTAGCAATAATATTCCCGTAGTTAATCAAGAGAAATCGGTCACACATCTTCTCCGCCGTATCTAGTACATGAGTAGACATGAGGATTCCCGCCCCACTACGCTGCTCCTCTTTTAATAAGTTTATAAAATCCTTAATTGCTTTAGGGTCCAAACCAATAAAAGGTTCATCCACAATATATAATTTAGGCTTAATTAATAGGGCGATAATAATCATTAGTTTTTGCTGCATTCCTTTGGAAAAAGAACCGGGATATTGGTGCTTTTCCGCTGTTAACCGGAAAATGGTTAACAATTTCTCAGCTTCCTGATAATAACCGTCTCCCTCTATCTCATTGACTGCTTTCGCCAATTCAATATGCTCCCACAAGGTCAGTTCATCGTAATACGTCGGGTGCTCAGGGATATAGGCGTATTTACTACCTTGCCCCATGGTTACATCGCCGTCCACATCTTCCATTAGTCCAAGGATGGACTTTATGATCGTACTCTTTCCTGCCCCATTAGGACCAATTAAACCAACAAGTCCCCCCGAAAGTATGGAGAAATGAATGTCCTTTATGGCGTCCTTCTTATCGTAGTAGCCTGCATTTTTCAAGTTAACCTTTAAAACTTCCATTCTATCACCTGCAGTTTATGTCGTTGTTTTTACTACGGTTTGAAATAGAAATGGTTTCTACTATTCACCACTTATCATCATAATGGGGGCTTGATGTTGGTTCAAAGAAAACCGACGTATGGTCAGTTATGGATTAGGATATTCCTGCAGTTCCTGCGGTTAAAATGCATTGGGGATTAGGCAAGTGGTTTCTTTCGGGGAGGGAGGGACAGTTATACCTGTCCAGTGGGAAAGGAAAACTCTCTGGTTGAGGCACCTTTTCCCAAGTCCCTAAACCAGACCAATCCTAGTTTGCCAATCGTTATGCGTATGAAAGGTTCCGGCTATTCTCTAACTTAAGAATGCATCTAATCCTTCTAAATACTCATTCGTGAACTTCTCCAGTTCTTCTCTTGAAAGTCTATCTTGACCTACTGACATGACAAGATCTAGACTAAAAGAGTTTACAAAATCTTCCCTTAATATAGGAATACCATATCCATCTGTTTCAGAATTTAATATAGTTAAAGTAATAGAAAGGATGGTGTATTTAATTCCATCTTCTCTCGGCATTATACCTCTCATCTCAACCATTTCATCTAATAAAGCATTCATACTTTCTACGTGTTCTGACAATAAATCCTCCCTTATATACTCAAACACTTCTTGGTTGTTATTTTTATCCAATGAATATCTATGAATAACTTCTTCCCTTGCATTATAGTGTAAAAAAGCTTGTTCAAATTCTTTATAAAATTCCTCTTGTAAATCCTCATAAGTTACCTTTTCGTTAAAACAACCTGTCAATAAAAATATAACTGACACCATAAATATTAATCTCATACATACATGACACCTTTCTAATATAAATTTATAATCTAATGAATCCTGGTTATATGAATTGCCCTCATCGAACAATTGCACCTTTATTAAAATAACGTTACTGCACTAAAGATGCGAGCGAGCCGCCCTCGCTACCATTAGTAATCTTTCAGTTTCAAGTTTAATAGTACTCACATTAACCCCCATTTACCAACCTGCCTATAATAAAAAATATAGTATAAAATTATCTTACTATATTATGACCTTTCCTTATATATAAATTTTTTCAATTCAATATCAGTAGTAAAGAGTAGTTGGCTACTTCCTGTAAAGGAAATGGAAAAATTCGTCGTTACACTGATGAACAAGGTGGTAAATGAACAGGAAATAAATCCAAAACAACGAGACAGGACCGTGATGAAATGGTAAAGAATGGGACAAAGTACAAAGTACCTGTCCCTTCGGTACGATATTTTATTGAGGAAAAATAGCGTAATTTTAAATTTAAGGTATTATAGAGAATAATAATAAGAATAAAAATCATTGGAGGCGATAAAAAGTGAAAAAACCATATAATTTACCATTCCTCCCCATTTCTTTTGAGGCAGAGACAGAGCTTTTGTTTTATAAAAAAGTTGTTGAGGCCACTGCAGAATTAGAAAAGTTAAAACAAAAACTTCATTATTCTTAACCTAGCACCTCCAACTATTAGGAAAAGTTTAAATCAACTATTGGAGTTAAATATGATATTTGGAGATGACAGAAGAACAAATCGCAGGTTTTATCAATATGACCTAATTAGAATAATGTCCGAATAACCAAGACTCAGGCAAACGGGAACCGTCCAGAACCAGTTTGCCCGTTCTTGAGGATGCGACATTTGTTTCGCCATCGGATGCTCTTTTGTCGCTTCCTCCTTGAGGTTGCGACAATAGGTTGGCGATCGGCTTCCCTTTTGTCGCTTCCTCCTTGAGGATGCGACAATAGTTCGGCGTTCGACTGCTCTTTTGTCGCTTCCTCCTTGAGGATGCGACATTAGGTTGATGATCGGATGCTCTTTTGTCGCTTCCTCCTTGAGGGATGCGACACTAGCTCGGCGGTCGGCACCTCTTTTGTCGCTTCCTCCTTAAGGATGCGACATTTGGTTGGCGATCCGCATCTCTTTTGTCGCTTCCTCCTTCAGGTTGCGACAATAGGTCGGCGATCGCCTGCTCTTTTGTCGCTTCCTCCTTAAGGGATGCGACATTTGGTTGGCGCTCAGCTACTCTTTTGTCGCTTCCTCCTTCAGGATGCGACAATAGGTTGGCGATCGGCATCCCTTTTGTCGTTTCCTCCTTGAGGTTGCGACAATAGGTTGGGACTCGGCTTCCCTTTTGTCGCTTCCTCCTTGAGGGATGCGACACTTGTTTAACCGCTGTAACCTACTCAATAAATCGAATGGATTCTAAAAATAAGCTACGCAACGCTTCTATGTTAACAACTGACTGAATCGCAGCTTGCATATATTTATCGCGATCAGTAGTTTCGTATGCCCATTCTATGCCACGCTCCCATGCGAAAGCATACATATAGATACGTATCGTCCTGCCATTTCCTTCCCTGAAGGGATGGAGCATGTTAAGTTCTGATTTAAAATAAGCTAAACGCTCAGCCGCTACTTCTAACGAATTCCAGGACTGCTCTGCATTTAGCTCATTAAATAAATTTTTCGCATAACTTTCCAAATATTGAACTTGGCAAAAACGGGTATTTCCCTTCATCAATTGCACATCACGAAATTTCCCCGCAAACGGATAGATGTCTTGGAACAAATAGAAATGCAAATCTTGAAATTCTTTCAAAGTAAAATAGTTTAGTGAAAATTCCCCTTGTTCTAGTGCGTTTGCTCGGAGCGCGAAGGCAAACGCCTCGGCAGTTTCTAATTCTTTTTGGGAATTAACCCCTAACAAATTATGCCTTAATAGGTCATCTTCCTTGTCTTTTTTATATTTTATTCTCCCAATCTGCAGTATGTCCTTTATCAAAGCAGGGGTAATATTGACTTTCGCATTAACAAGCTCAAGTACTTGTTGCTGCATATCGGAAGAAAGAGTGAAATTTTCCAAGTGAAGGTTGTGCAATACTCTTTTAAATTCCTTCGATTCTATCTTTACTTCTTTCACAGAAAACAACCCCCTTACTTCATAAATCTTATCAATCCATTACAGGGAAAGAGAAACAGGTTCACTGTCCCAGTCCTGTCCCTCTGTCCCTGGCGTGTTGTTTTTGTCGAATTCCCTTTTTATTGCGTACTTTTATCCGATTTTCTTATGTTTTTCTCCAATTTTGACAACCATTTCTCCGAATCCAACTAAGAATTACCCGATTGTCCCGCCGCGCCGCTCGCCTCTGGGACAGTACCCGTCCCTCTGTCCTGCAAGTAAGTTTGAATTGGATAAAGGATCAATCACGGAAAATATCCCTCGCTCCCCT
Organism: Evansella tamaricis; assembly: GCF_019042215.1. Taxonomy (GTDB): domain Bacteria; phylum Bacillota; class Bacilli; order Bacillales; family Salisediminibacteriaceae; genus Evansella; species Evansella tamaricis. The sequence continues at coordinate 71,855 of NZ_JAHQCS010000079.1, forward strand.
AACTAATTCCTTTAAAACGTTCCTCTACTATTTTCGATAATCTTCCGTTACCCTTTTTTTACTTGGCCTTGTTTATTTATAGGCTTAAATAACCAGCGTAAAATTAAGAAATAAAAACTTAAGTTGAATAGTAGCCCAAGTATTTTGACGTTATATTTATCACCATATAGGTGAAACCACTGAGCTGGAAAACCATAATAGATATAGTCACCATCAACTATGACCCACAATTGAAATATAAATGAGAACACGATAGTTAACAAAAAACTCAACAACAATAAAAATAACTTACTTCTTAAAACTTTCAAAGTAACCCTTCATTTTTAGATAATTCAATATTTTCCCAATTTTCGGTTTACAATACTTTGCCAAAATGTTATCATAAAAACCAAATGTTAGGAGGCTAAAAATGAAAAAAATTTTATTTATGGCAACACTCGGATTTTTTGATTTTCACTTTAGGTTATTCTTCTCAGTCCATGGCAGAAGAATCAAAGGATCTTATGACTGTTAAAGATCTAGAATATGCTGTTATTAACACTTTAGAAAAACATAACAAGGAGCATATCGGAATTGTAGATCGCAAAGAGTTACCCGATGATATTGAATTTTTAGAGTTTGAAACATTAGAAGAATTCAAGAGGTTTTTGTTAACATCTGAGTTGCCTCAAGAAACCGCAAAGGTAGTAAACGAAAAAAGGGAAGATTTTCACCAAAAAAAACCGTCCAAAACTTCACCTGATTTCAACATAAACAATTCTTATAATCATGCAGCTAGTCATCAATGGGTTCCAGATAGAGGTTGTACCTATTGTTGGCAGCCAGGATTAATGCATATCGATTATAGTTTTACAGCCCCGCAAAGAACTAACCCTCTTTATTTTACTGATATAACGCAAATCACCTCCTGGGAAGATGATATATTCTCTACATGGGTTAATACTATTGATCCAATTTACAATATAAGTACTTATGGTGGTTTTACAGATGTTACTATAACAGGTTATCATTTAATCGGTGTATCTGTAGGTGGCTTTGAAGTTGGCTATACAGAATCTAACCAATATAGCCAGCAGATACTTCCAGAAGGACAAACTTATTAGTAAGTATTGGTTAATTTCTTAAAACACTAAGCTTTTCATACATCATTTTACGAACCCATTTAATTTAGCTACTGGCTTTAATGCTGGAACAGTCGTTACTCAAATCACAGTATAAATCGCATTAAAGAAGGGTGAAGAATCTATTTCTTCGCCACTTTTAGAAGTTTGGTATGCAAAAAGACACAACTATTAAAAACACAACACCCTATATGGCCTACTAAAAGAATAATATTCAAGGGGACAAGACTATAGGAAGGTTTTCCTAACACGTAGATAATAGATTACCAACCGAGGCCCATAAACCAGAATAATTGCTTCTTTATAGCATGAACGACGACATTTAAAAAATCCATTAGATTTTTAACATTTATTACCAAAACAATAACTATAGTTTACCCCGATGCCCTCTAATCTAAATCATAATTAGTTAAAAGGGGTACATGCATTGGAAAAAATACATCCATTATATTATCACACGTTAGGAAAAGTAATCACTGCACGTCGGAAAAAAATCGGCTTAACTCAAGCGCAAATGGCCGAAGCAGCTGATATTTCTACTGTATATTATAGGGAAGTCGAACAAGGAGTAAGAAACCCTAACTATTCGTTACTAATTCTCCTTGGAAAAATCTTTAAAACAAAGTATTCATCCATTCAGCGTGAGATTGAAGAAGAGATTAAAAACCTCTATGGAGACAAGTACTAGGGAAGAAGATTCTTCCCTATCCTAACCCTCATATAACCTCTTAGTCCTACTTTCTCCCACCATCGTTACTACACTAGTTAAATGAAACTTTACATACATTTCAGCATGACAACAAAACACTCACTTTAATAACTCACCCACCTTAACACGTATAAAATATCTACACTCACGAAAATCAGCGCGAGTGTATGTGATGTATCGAGCAAAAGTAGAAAGCTATTCTTTAATGAATAGTCTTAATAAACATGTAATTCAGCTCCCCCAGAAAGAGGTGATAAAATTGCCCCATAGAAAACGTTCCATCAACACCTAAACCATCTACCAAAAAAATCAACCAACCCATTTGAGGAGAGTGATCTAATTTATGAAAATCGCAGAAAGCACTTTATAAAGTTACTCCATTAATCAACACACAATGGCAATCGTGCCGGTAGCACACACAGACTATGACACAACAGTATTTGAAGGTGACCAACAACTTTTCGTGAAACAAACAGCAATGGAACAACTTAAACAGGACTGCCTAAAGGACTGCTCCAGCTACGAAGGAAGAAGGATGGCAGTCACCTTCCGTACAGGAATCGAGCGTAAAGCACCAATCCCAATTAATTTTCTTTTAAAAATTTATGCCTTCCCTACCCACTCACCTAAGAACCCCAACTGCAGTTGGCTCTTTCCAGCACACATACACTCCATTACAGCCAATCCAAAAGACGCCCAGCAATCCATTATTACCTTTAAAAACGGTCGCAGCATTGTCTTAAACACTCCGGCCATTATATTAAACAAACAAATGCACCGCACCACCTATTGCATCTATGTGTTTTCCTAATACTGGAATCAGTATGATGCCATAGTTATAAGCTAAGCCCTACCAAAGAACGCAAAAAGGGTGTCTTTTCGTGGTAATCACGTAAAGACACCCTTTAACATCCTTCTCTTTCTTTTAAAAAACTAGTCAGCCGAAACAATCTAGAAAGATGGGTACTGACAACTTCCACAAGGAAAGATGCACGCACCGTCGGATTGGCGGATCCAGGTGTTGACTACCTACCGAAAGCCTAACAACCCATCCCTTTCCAAGAAGAGGGACAAAGTACCTGTCCGAGGGCACTGAAAAAGTGATGCTCTTTCACTTTTTCGTGCCCTCGAAGCAATGAGCGTAGCCGTCGCAATCTTTTGAAAGCCTGATAGTAGTGGGTTTCTCCTATCAGGCGAGCGACGTGCGAAGCCATTGCCAATCAAATTAATGGCACTGAAAAAGTTGGTTTGTACTTTTTCAGTGGCTTCTACCTGTCCCCCTGTCTCTCCCTCCCCTCGCTTCCCCTATCAATCCTTGAAAATCTTAAACACCTTAATGTATAATTATTATAGAAACTACGTAAACTAAAAAAGACCGAGTGCTACCAACACCCGGACACAGCAACTACATGCCGCATGAAGAGCGGCTGACCGTAAGTAAAATGATTACGAAAAAAGTAACCCTTCACCTTTGGTCTAGGCAGTGGGGGTTACTTTTTTCTTCTTTCTTTGACGATTAAAATTATCAATGTAATCATACTTAACATAACTAAGTTGGATTGCATTGCGAAAGCAAGTGCTTCGGATATCGTCATTTTTCCACCTCCCTTCTAACCCGGGAGATGGTCAACCATCCATCTGCATTATATAGTTGCTACTGCAATTATACCAAACTAGCGTTCCCAACCACAATGAATTACCCTACTAAATTATATACCTCTCTAACCTACTTTTGCTTCAAAATTAACTATCCCTACATCCTTTTGTAGAATTCCCATCAGTAAACTTAATAGAGAATAATTAGGTGCTTTTGTAATTTAGCACCCCCAGAAACGAAACAAACAACAATGAAACAACTAAAGCAAGCCTGCCTAAAAGACTGCACCAGCTACGAAAGAAGACGAGATATCGTCACCTACCAGATAGGAACCACACGAAAAACGTCTTTTCCCAATGTTCGTTCCTTCTTCTGCATTAAAAAACTCTTGATTAACATCTTTTTCATCAACCGTTCGATTGGGGCTACGTCATCTACAATTTTTTTTATCACCTTTTTCAGGATAATTTAGAAGCGATACTAATAGGATGCGACCGTTCCTTTGGTAAAACAAAGCAAAACAGCCCCACCAAGCAAGATAACCGGGGGTGACAGGCACCCCAAAACCATTTTCTGTTTAACCTTATAAGACAGAGGGACAGGTGAATTGTCCAGTCAGGAGTAAACTCCCCAGGGACGAGTACCTGTCCCCATGTTCCTCGGGTGCACATCATACCTGTCCATCCGTCCCTCCTCCTGGATCATTAGATAGCTTTTTGACTGGTACTACGATGTGATAGAACGAATCAAGGTGATGAATGTTCTCAAAAACTTGAATAAGTTCAATATCGGAATCCTCGGTTTCTTGTTTTGAAATTTTTAAAAATCTTGCAAAGTCAGTAATGAAGACATCTCCTATATCAAGTAGATCACCAAAATATTTAAATTTAGCACAAAACATTTGTTGGACATCCACTGTGAAAAAATTAGATTGATCGCTCTCTATATGATGTGATATCCCGACGAGAGCCTTGAATTTAGTTGAGTTGGGTTGGCAATTTGAATAGATGATATAACAGGGACTACTTATTGTCTCATCGATGCTATCTACCAGCATTTTAGTTTTCGACCGAATCTTTTCTTTGAAATTACTTGTTGATAAATCAACTTCAAATGCAATGCCACTTAATCGTATGGAATCGAAGTTTGTTAAAGTAAAATCTGTCACAATATCTCCGTTGATGTTTTTAATTGGCCTTTTAATTACTGGAGGAATATCGGCTAGGGTCAGCGCCTCCCCAGTCTTTCTTAGTATATTTGGGGATATACCATATTGTTTTTTAAATGCACGGGAGAAGGACGAAGGAGTTCCAAAGTTTAATTCGTATGCAATATCTGTTAATGATAGGTTTTTGTTTTGAATTAATGTTACAGATGTATTTAATCTTCTAGACAATATGTATTGGTTCAGGGAACAGCCCATGATGGCAGAAAAAAGTCTATGAAAATAGTACTTTGACATATTAAAAGTAGTTGAAACAGAATCCAATGATAAGGGCTCGTTCAAGTTGTTTTCAATATGCAGTAATGCTTCTTCGATTACTTCAAAATGCTCCATACAGATACCCTACCCTCCTCATTGAAAAGCGCAAGGCGCCCGCTTATCGGCAAAAGGAAAATGCTCTGACAGATTAGAAAAACTTGGCTTATCGCCGTTAATGGCGAAAGCCTTAGTTTTCTTATACTTTAGTGAAAAAAGTGTTTTTTACTTTTTATTTTGGCAGAAATTTGCACGAGCCGATGGCGCCTGGAGCTAGACAGCTTTCATGGGTTAAGAAATTTTCATAAATTCTTACCTTCCAAAAAAATACATACCCTCAATTTACTATATCATGTTTGATTCTTAAATAGAACAAGTAGGCTAGCAACGCTCACTCACCATTACCCCCCTTCTTTTTGATCAACAAAAGGTTTGCTTAGAGAAGGCAGGCTTGATTTTAGTTTAAACCATATTACAGCAAGATTTGGAAAGTGAAAATAAATATGAAGTGTTAAATTGTTATTCGTAATACTCGTATCGTATTTATAGAAATAACAAATTAGAGGTGGAGAAATGAAAGCAATGGTGTACAAAAAGTACGGTTCCCCCGAAGTTCTTCAACTGAAAGAGATAGAAAAGCCTATTCCTAAGGAAAATGAAATACTGGTAAAAGTAATAGCGACAACAGTAACAGTAGCAGATATTCGTGCACGAAGTTTAACCGTTCCTCTCCCTGTTTGGTTGCTTGCCCGAATAGCATTGGGTTTTAGACAACCAAAAAAAGATATATTGGGGATGGAGTTGGCTGGAGAAGTAGAGTCAGTAGGAAAAAATGTCAAGCGATTCAAGGAAGGTGACCATATTTTTGCTGCATGCCTAGTGGGTTTTGGTGCTTATGCCGAGTATAAGTGCCTACCTGAAGACGGACCAGTATCTATTAAACCCAACAATTTATCTTTTGGGGAAGCCGCAGCTATTCCAATAGGGGCACGAACAGCATTATTTTATCTTAGAAAAGCTACTATTCAGAGTGGCCAAAAGGTTCTTGTCTATGGCGCTTCAGGAAGTGTAGGGAGTTATGCAGTACAAATTGCCAAGTATTTTGGAGCAATAGTTACAGGAGTATGCAGTACCACGAATGTGGAATTGGTAAAATCTCTAGGAGCCGATAAGGTCATTGATTACACTACCGAAGATTTTTCTAGTAAAGGTGAGTATGATGTTATCTTTGAAGCAGTAGACAAGAGTTCGTTTTCAGCTTGTATGAAATCGCTAAAGAAGGACGGAACCTATATCAACGTCTCTGCACCGTTACCAGGTGTTAGAATGCTATGGACTAAAGTGACAAGCAGCAGGAAATTAATTTTAGGTCAAAATTCACCTGAAAATTCCGAAGCCCTAAACTTCCTCAAAGAACTTGTTGAGGCAGGGAAGTTAAAAGTGGTCATTGATAGGTACTATGAGTTTGATGAGATAGTGGATGCACATAGATATGTCGAGAAAGGACACAAGAAGGGAAATGTCGTCATAAATGTGTAGTTAGTGACGGGGCAGAGGGACAGGTCCTGTCCCTCTCCAAACACTGAGACACGGGATGTGCTGACCCCTCCTCCTTCGGTAAACCGGAACCGTCCGGAACCAGTTTGCCTGGGTCAAAGAACCTATGTCCCATTGCCAGATTTATTCCTAGCCAAATTCTCGCGGTCTTTTGTCCCTGGTGGTTGTTCAAGCCATTGGTGTTTAATCATGATGTCTGCTCCACTTTTTGCATATTGAGCAATTTCCAATGACAATCGTTCATAATTGATGGCTAGATCACTACGTTGGCTAGCAGCTGCAGCAGTCGCGTAATTCCCTGTACCAGCAGAACTTAATAGTGCCATATGAAACATCATTAATTTATCTGAAAATGTTTTTGTGGTTGAATTGCTCACACTCACATCTGGTAATCGGGGGGTTGGAATATCATTTTCAAGCAAAATATCAGTAAAAATCCTTATGTGCTTGTTCGAGATTTTCTCTCCCCTTAACATAAAATCTTGAACTTCTTTGGATGGAGATGTCTGAGCAAAACTAAGGCATAATTTAACTCCCATTGCATTTGTTAATACATTCATATACAAATGTGATATTTCCACTGCATTTAGTGGCCTTTTATTAGTAAATGGATTTAATCCACTTAAATATTTTTTACTGTCTACATAATCAGTTTCTTTAGGAACTTCAATATAAGGGTGTCTTGCATGAACTCCTTTAGAAATAGCTATTTTATTCGTTCGATTATAAAGAGTAGAAGTATCAATTAACGCTTGCGTATAAAATTTAGAGATGTCTTCCCTTGCACTCATAGAAACAAATCCACTGTTAGCCAACATCCCCACTTTTGCCATGTGATTCACATATGTTAAACAGAATACATCAGAAAAAAGCCAAGGAGCGTCCATGTTCACATCATTTTCCGTAAAGCCGTTGGGGATAGCAAACTGTTCTTGTTCAAAAAGGCTGTTACAAAAGTCCAAATGGCTTGAGGATAGATCATATGCATATTGAACAGCAGGTTTTATGTCTGTGTCTTCTATATGATTTAGCATAAACCCTAAGATACATTTTGCCATACTATCATTCATGTAAGAAGTCCATAAACAGCCAATTTCCGAAGATGTCAAATAGATTTTATTTTCATTCATCAAGTTCACCTCCAAACAAGTATGTCTAGATATAAAATTTATTGTTTGCATATAACCGTATTTTATGATGGGAATCTGGGACATGGGGTCAGCACAGTACCTGTCCCTTTGTCCCTTTCCTTTGTCCCTTTGAAACCTTCTTGAAAATTGACCGTCATATGTTGTGTGAAACAAAACATTACTTGAGTAGAAGGGGCAATTAAAATGAACAAATTAAAAAGAGGATTCAAATTCTTCATAGCAGGAGCTGTTTTAACATTGATAGCAACAGGCTGTGGTGCTGCAGCGGATGGGGCAGCAGGAACTGTAAGTGGAGATCAGGGGCAACCTAGGGAAGAAGTAGCCGTGGAAACTGTAGCAGCGGATGTATCGATAAATTTATTAGAAGATGGAACGGTCCAGGCGGTTTATAGGCTGGAAAATAAAGGTACTGATGTTGTGGAATATAACTTCTCCAATGGCATGAAGGTGGATTATGTGGTGATGGATGAAACGGAGGAAATTGTATACCAATATTCTAAGGATGCCTTTGCTACTGCGGCACTGGAAGATTTAGTGTTAAACCCAGGGGAAGTATTTGAAGAGGTATTATTGATTGATGTGCTTGAGGTCGGGAGAGATTACACAGTAGAATTCTTCTTAAACCTTCAGGAAAAACCAGGAAAAGCATCTATTGGAATCGGTTTAGAACAATCGGCATCAAATGAAAGAACAGGAATTTTTGTTGGACTTATTGATGGCAATTCGGTTGAAATCGAGTGGAATAGCGAGAAAGAAGCCTATCAATTATCAGATGAAGCTAAGGAGCAAGTAAAAGGAATGGAAGATGGCAGTTTAGTAAGCTTTATTTTTACAAAGGGCAATGGGGCAGAGCGAAATACAATTGAGAGATTTGAGGTCATCGATTCTTCAGACCATGAAGGTAGTATTATATTAGAAAAATCAGTGTTGGAGTTAGGGGATCCATTGGTAAAAAAAGCCGAGGAATTGCGTGAAAACCGTAACGCGTCTGTCTTAGAGGGTGTTTCTGCCTTTGATGTTTTCCGCTTGTATATGTATGTGCAAGCTGGGGAAGATTTCGGTACCCTTTATCAGTTCTATCCAACTGGATCCATGGATGTTTCAGAAGAGCAATATGTCAAAGAGGGTAGACACGATGTGAATACGGAAAATACTCGTGCATTCATGAAAAAGCTTAACGAAGTAAGAGAATTTGAGGTCGAAGTGAAAGAGAATGGAGAAGCACAAGTAAACTTCCGATTCGCAGACGACGAAGAAACTATCTACTCATTCGGACTAGTAAAAGAAGCGAATACATGGTTCGTCCGCCCACTGCCATTGCAGTAAAAAGTTCACGGACAGTTCACGGACCTGGTCCCCGAAAGTTTTGTGAAAAGACACAGAATAAACCGGGACCAGGTCCCGCAACTTTTTGTGAACTCAGGTGAGAATTCATAAAATTGTGCGGGACCAGGTCCGTGAACACTTTGTGGCAGTACTAGGTTCTGGTTTAGTTATAGGTGAGGCAAATCGTTTATGAAAGTTTTCGTCATATGTTATTATGGTTGAATACAATAGTTGGAGGATTACTAATGCTACAGGTTATGACAGAAAACGTTCATTGGGTATTTGTCTTATTCGTTGTTGGAGTGGCAGTGTTTCACGGGAGTGTTTATTACATTAAGGTAACAAAAGCCCCAAATATAAAAGGATTTGAAAAGACATATAAAAAGACATTTGCCTATGATCCAAAATGGAAAACAAAACTGTTACTAATAATTGCTCTCATTATTCTTTTATTACTTATCTTTAACAACATTAACAACTTTACATTATTGATAAACAATTTCATTAGTTTTGCTTTACTATTTTTGCTAGCGCTAGGAATTCAAATGCTATTTAGTGGCATCGGTCTATTGCTTGCGGTGTTTCCTTTTTATAAAGAAGGAGATACAGCAGTGGAAACAAACCTTAAAGTGAACCTTTTTCTAATAATAAGTGGAATACCTTTTATTGTGCTATTCCTGTTTACGAGAGATGGAGTAATATTACTAACCAGTTTAGTACTTTTATTTGTTGGTTTATTTGGCTATTTTAATATTAAGAGGATCGTGAAAAAAAGAAAAAGGATGCTAGAAAATGGAGAGATTTACGAGGATAATCAACCACAGGATTTAGTTGATTCCAGAGTAGATCCTAACAATAGAACAAGCCAAACTTTGACTAATCGTCTAGGTGGAGCAGTGAGTCATGTATTACCACTGCTTCCACTCCCATTTGGAAATATTATATTAACTCTTATATATTGGGCGATAGTCAGAACTCAATCTGATTATATGGACCATCATGGCCGTCAATCCTTAAACTTTCAAATTAGTTTTACACTTTATCCAATTATAATAACTGTAATATGGTATGTTTTCAGTTTAGTTAACAATTGGTTATCCGACGGAACAGGACCAGATCTTCTTGGTCTTATGGTAGGGATTGTAGGAGTTTCCTTTTTTATTGTCTTTTTCGTTCTCTATGGAGCATTAGCTATCATTGCCATCATCTCAGCCCTACTAGGTAAAAAATTCACATACCCAATGACAATCAAGTTCTTCAAATAATTGTCACCGACTGGGACGGAGACGGAGGGACAGGATCCCCCTTCATACTGTGCCTGGGCAGATTGACAAACCTTGAAATAACACAAATCAGTAATGTATAATATTAATAGATAAGCCATATACTAAAAAAGACCGAGTGCGTCAACACCCGGTCACAGCAACTACATGCCGCATGAAGAGCGGCGACCATAAGTACGAATGGAGAAAGTAACCATCCCTAACCTTGGTTCGGCGTGAGGACGGTTACTTTTTTCTTGTTTCTGTGACGATCAAAACAATGAATGTAACCAGACTTATTAAAACTAAGTTTGATTGCATTGAAAAAGTAATTGCCTCGTATATCGTCATTATCCCACCTCCCTTCTCACCCGGGAGATGGTCAACCACCCATCCGCTTTATGAAGTTGCTATAAAGATTATACCAAACGAACGTTCCCACCTACAATTAAATTCCCAATCTAATAAAACAAGGAACAATTCTCTCACTTTAACAAATTAAAGTCCTGGGGGACAGGTATCAGAACCCTAATCCTATGAAGAAAGTAAGACCAGCTGAACCTCCAGTTCTCTTACATTATCATTTCATGTGATTGCCACTAAAAACTCTATTCAAAACATCTTGAAAACACTTGTCAGTCTTCGCAAAGTTTTGCTGGGATTGGTAGAGACTCTTAAATGCTCTGATTGCAGTTTCATCCGTCAACTTTACTCCCTTATACACTAGTTTGTATCTATCATTTTCATTAGTTAAGTAACTATTTTCAACAAACTCAAGATTAAGTTTCACCAGCCGCGCTAATTCTTCTTGATATAGGAAAAAAGATTTGAGATGAGAGTTTTTCTCTTCTTTTTCCTTACCGTACACGACCATTTCGATAAGGATGTTTAATTTACTCCGGTACTTGATTGCTTCCTCCATAATAGGTAACCACTCATATACTTCGGTATCTTCAGATAGATGGTGTAAGAAGAAAGAGGACCTCGCATCATTGTATTGGATAAAACCATACCACATTAGATCCTCTTGACAATTATCAAGTGCTACCCTAAAAGCTGATCTTGATTCATTTAAAAACATGATAATATTATCTTTAGGGTATTTTTCTATACATTTTCATCATTCAATTTTACCACTAGTTTCGTTCTAATTGTTAGGGAGTTCATAACATAAGTAATAACTCTATCCCTAGGCCTCCTTCGGACTGGTGCTCATAATAAATCCCTCTTATTTTTATTCTCTTTTTGATTCTTCCACTCTTTGTTTGTCACTTATATCGTACAAATCCATAGTCTAAACTTTAAAGGACATAGGAACAGGCTCACTTTCCCAATCACCATCAAAACACAGGGAAAGGTGAATTGTCTCAGTCCAGTAATAAAATCCCCTTTGACGAGGTACCTGTCCATCTCTCCCCCCAGACCGATTTCCAACCGTCCCCCCTCGTCCCCACCACCAAAAGTTCACAAAATGTTCACATTAATTTACATTTATTTACAATATGTCGTGAATAGCAGATCGAGTCCCTGATAAGCAAATTCCATAATGTACTTAAAAAGGAGAATGGAATTTGAATAAAAAGGTTTATAACCTAATTACTGGGAAGGTAATAACAGGAAGAAGATTACATCGTGGTTTAAAACAACATGAATTAGCTGATAAAGCTAACATTAATAGAAGTCACTTAAGCGATGTGGAAAAGGGGATGGTAAACCCAACACTTGACACAGTACATAAATTAGCAAAAGGGCTTGATACCTCCGCAACATCCATTGTTCGAGAAATAGAAGAAGATTATAATAGCAACTTTAAAGAAATTATGGATAAGAAAGAGTGAGTGATCTTCCCTTCCCTCACTCTCATTAATATAATTACATACTCAACTATTTGCTCAACTATTCACAAACTCAAATAAAACTCTCCCCCCTTTTCGTTTGCGGAAAGGGGAAATTTACGCCATACACATCCAATTTAAACCATATTTGTATTTATAAACTAATAATACTATTTATTATCCAAATCCAAATCCATATTCAATTCCAATTCTAATCGCACTTTTTGGAAAATTACCTTCCTATCTACTAACAATCCTAGCAATTTTCCAAGTAAATAATATACTAATGACAAACGAAATGGAGTGCTTTGTTTATGAAAAAGAAGATCGAGCAAGAGAATTACCTTATTAGCAAAAGCACAGAGGTATTGCAGCCAGTATTTCACATGTATTATAGTACGGTTGTTTGGGAAGGAGACACCATTATTTATGTAAAAGCACCATGTTATAAGATACTGGACGACTCCTGCTTGCCACGAGGAGCCAGTTATGACGGCCGTCGGACCGCCGTTATTCGAAAAATAGGTACTAAAATAAAAGTACCCATCCTCGTATGCAGACAAGAAGAAATCTATGCTATCCCAACCATGTCACCTAAGAACTACAACTGTATTTGGATCTTCTATCATCACGTCGATGACATAGCCATAGATAAAAACAGACCTGGCAAATGTATCGTTATATTTAAAAGCGGTAATCAGTTACCTTTAGATGTATCCTATTACGTCATGTCAAAACAGCTTGGCCGCACCGCCCGCTGCATCACCGTATTCTCTAGCATGTAAACAAATCACACTAACAGCGATCAACGATCATCACTATAATAAATAATAGCCGTGTAGCGCTCATGCAACACACGGCTTTTTTTGTTTGAACCTTTTGGAAAAAGTGAGTTGAAAATGCCTCACAAAGTAGGTGGGGTAAAGGGTAAAAATAGGTGACTTTTCGACTCTCCCACCATTTCAAACACGTTTTATATCCCTTTCAACAACACTACCTCACCCTTTATGATACCCTCTCCAACCATCTCCGCAAATTTTTTAATTCATATATTATATACCTTGCTTGTACAAATTATCAGGATCCAAATCAAGGTCACCAGGCCAAATTATTGTTCCTAATTGCTTCCCGGACATATTCTTGGATACCTGTACCTTATTGAGCCTCTATAGAAGGAACGAGCAAGTTCCATGTAGAATATATATTTAGAAAAGAAGCGAATTTTCAAGAAACGGGAAGACATACTTCGCACTTTAGTAGATCTGGATTATTAATTAAGTATACGAAAGCAACGTATTGCGTTAACAATCTTTGGTGGTTCTGCACTACTGTTAAAAACGGATCTCCACGTTACCGGGGACATTGATGCTGTGATTCGTATGGAAAAAGAAGACGTAGAACTTCGAAAATTATTGAGAAAATATAACATCAACGATGATTTAAAAAGTGTAATGGAACTTCCTCCAATGGAAGATGTCTACGAAGACATGGAAACTTTGAATGTACCCTTCAATAATATCAAAGTAGAATTACCATCTCCTGAACTTCTTATCATCTCAAAGCTCTTTGCCACAAGGCAAACTACAAAAGATATGGAGGATGTATTAAATTCAGGCATATTGGACCATGCTGATATAAACAAATTAAAAATGTTGTATAAAGAATATCGAGGCTATACTGTATTACCAGAACGTCGCTATAACAGTTTGGACGACCTATTAGAGGATTGGGAGAACCGAAAAAAGAAAGGAAGGTGATAAAGATGAATAAGGAAAATGTTTTTTTACAGTTAGTTAAAGAAGAACAGTTGTTTTTGGTGCCCCTCTGTCCCCCCAAAAACCTTCGGTTTCCGTATATTAATTTATCGCTCTAATTGACTATAGGAGCAAGAGAACTGCCCCTCGCTTCCGCATATGGTAAATTTTATATTATTTACAAATTAATTTACAGTTACTTAACGCTAATGGGTCAGACCCCCATGCCCCTTATTCTTCTCTTATTATATATGAGTATATTTTATTTTTTTTAATTCTACTTTTAGTTCTATTTTTCCTTCGAGGACTCCAAACATTTGAATCCTGCTGTGTTGGATATACTTTTACATTACTGTACTTACTTCGCCTAATTTGTCCAGTTCTTTTTAACTCTTTTCCTTCGTTATATAAAACTTCGGGATCGATATCTGCTTCATTTGGCCATACTATCGTTCCTGCCTCTCGATCTACCATAACTTCACGAAAAAATTCTTTTCTAGTAAGGGGTTGAAACATTGGTCCTTTTATAAATGGTTCTATATTTACTATCTTCCTTACACGATTATCAAATGTAACTAATAATTTGTAATGTTTAATTACCTTTACATCAATAACTTCACGCAATTCATCTCACCTCTTTTTATATCTTTTCTAATGGTAATTGCCGTAATGCTCTGTCCCAATTATCCTGGAGTTTTTGATGGTTGTTGAGTGCCCAATTAGTAACTACTTTCTTCACTTTAGGAGACAAGCTTCCTTCAATAATTTCACCATCTAATGAAACCATCGCATTCTCTCCGCCTCTTATATGAAAATGTGGAGGGGGGTGATCATTATAGTGCATATATATACTTAAACCATTACATTCCCCTATTCTTGGCATGGTATACCCCTCTACATTTAATTCATAAATCTATAAGTAAAAATTCTACGTTCTATTTGTAGCCAATTATAGCATGAACACTTAATCAAAAAGTGGGCCATTTTTCTTTACTGGAGATACAACAATAACAACTTTCATATATACCATCGGAAACCTATAAATATGTAGTGTGGCAGAGACCCTTCCCTTTAACTTTCACAGATGCATCTGGTGATCCAACATTATAAATGTATCACTCCCTTTACTTCACTTGCGCTTCCACTTGGACACGATATCCTTCCAGTCCCTTGAGGCCAATACTGGTAATTTTCGCTGACATGGTTCCGTCCTCCATATTTATTTTTTATTAGTTGAAATTGACGATGAGATAGTAGTAATGTGGGGTGTTTTTTAAAAATTTAGTTTGCGTTGTGTGAAAAAAAACGGTGTGATATGAGTTAAAAAAGTGGATTTTCGTACGTATCAGGGGGTTACTTTGAAGTCTTCAAAAATGTACTTTTATTATAAAGGAACGAATGAAATTTGTCGATTTTTTACTGTTTTAACAAAAGAAGAAGGGGGACGGACCTTGCGCTACCCATGAGGGAGCGACAGGCCCGTCCCCTCTGCTTCTGGTTACGATGACTTCTATCCAATAAAGGATCACACAAACCGTTCCCGTTTGCCTCCAGACGTTTGTATTCTATCTATCACACCTCATCCACCATATCAATCATCTTCACCTTTATCTGAAACCCTTCATACGAATTTACCATTCGCCCAAACTGATACCAAGTATAAGGCTTGCCATCAATCACAATGATCGGAACATCCTCATTTCCTTCATCATATTCGATCCTACCAACCACTACGGCATGTTCAATATATTCCACTGGTTTTCCTGTTGGGGAAACACTATTTTTGATATAAGTTTTCGCTAACCCACGCTTTACCTTATCAACCAATTGCTGAAAAAGCTCCGCTTGATTACAATCCAGTTCCCCTTGAACAGAAAACTTATAGCCATACTCAATACTCTCCTCAGCCTCCATCGATATTCCCATTGGATGCAGATGTTGATTGATACGAAACTCTCTTCTAACTCCACGAGAATCCGGTACAATAAAAAACTCTGGGTGTGCTTCTAGTTTTAGTTCTAGCACATCTTCCATCTCTTTATTGTAACAGCGAACACAATATCGATGACTCTCTTCCTCATTCGAGATAACAACCTTTACTTCGTTCCTGCGACAGCGCTCACATAGATTCATCGTATCTTTCACCTTCACCTTAGTAGTTTTTTACTTATGCAAATCCAGTTACATATCTATAATTCCAGTTAATTGTTAACCTTATTATAATAGCTATTGGAAATATAAAATACTACATTTCACCACTTAGACAGACTTGAAAAGTACGATTTTGTGA
The DNA here is from genome assembly GCF_019042215.1 of Evansella tamaricis. Lineage (GTDB taxonomy): Bacteria > Bacillota > Bacilli > Bacillales > Salisediminibacteriaceae > Evansella > Evansella tamaricis. Next base: position 87,937 of record NZ_JAHQCS010000079.1, read on the forward strand.
AAAATAAGGTTATGATAAAACGAAATAGAAAAAGTGGGGAAGGTATACTAATCAATCATCCTGCCCGTTCCCCCACCCTTTTTAAATTTAGTAATATATACTTAGAAATACCTTCTTATAGGTTCCAAAAACCTTCGGTTTCCATATACTAATTTATTGCTCTAATTGACTAAAGGAGCAAGAGAACCGTCCCCTCGCTTCAAGCCCTCTCCAACCAGCCATCTTGGTCTTGCTCTTGGTTTAGAATCTCCGCTAATTTTTTTATTTCATCTATTTCTATACCTTGATTATATAAATTATCAGGATCTAAATCGAGGTCTCGAGGCCAAGTTATTGTTCCTAATTCATCATCAACTGTTACCCTATTAAAAAACTCCATATCTTTTAACTGCGCAAGAGATCCTTTCATTACAGGCTTTATATCCACTAATTTCCGCTCACCATTATCAAACTCCAATAATAACCAACCGTTTAATTTAGGCACCGGTACAGCTCTGTTAATTAGTCTCATTTTCACACATCCTTTAATACAGTGGTGGAATCTTGCTAGGAACAACGCCTTCTCTGCAAGCTCCACCAAGAAGCACGGAAGACGGCCTTGCGCTACCCATTAGGGACCGAAAGGCCTGTCCCCTCTGCTTTGAACTCCTTGTACAACTATGATTCTTTTTTTCTCCGAACTCTTCCTGACATATCTGTATAAACCTCTGCAAGTCCCAACCTTTTTGCCTTTCTTAACAAATCATCCGTTCTTTTGTGGGATGCAGACAATGTTGATTTTTGCCTTTTTTCTAAATCAAATCCATATTTTCGATCTGTAATCAAACTCATCAAATACACCCCTCTACTTATTAATTATCTTATCATAAAAATGCGCTAACGCACACATATCGGCATAAAACACAACAGTTCTTTCATCATCTTTTTGGAATTCATCAATGTCTTCACTTTGAATACACAGAACACCAACAACACTATTACCTACTTTTATCGGCACGCCTAAAATTGAACCATATTCATGTCGAGGAGCGTATACCCCTTGAAAGTACTCACTATTATTAACATTTGATACAAGCTTTGTTTCCCCTGATTCCCAAATATAACCGGCAAACCCTTGGCCTTGTTTGAACCTTCTTTCCCTTGAAGAAGAGAATTCAATACGATTATATGCAAACATTTCTAATTCATCATCATTATTAATAAAGTATATGGTAGAAGACTTATCGGAGCGATCCTCTAATAAAATAGTCACACACTCATCCAAAACATTGTTACAAAACTCCCACTTCCAATTTTCATTTGTATTAAAGAACGAACTAATCTGCTTGCATTTTTATGGTGCCGTATAAAAATATCACTTATATACGCCACTTCACCTAATTCAATATCTTTTACTTCTAGCTCGTTTATTAACTCATCTATATATTCTTCTTGTTTAGAGATTTTTCCTTTTAGATCTCGGTTTTTATTAATAAGCTTACTATCTGCTAAATTTCTCTCTTCTACAAAGTCACTGTGATACATAAAATTAGGTATATTTGTTGTACCAATCGATACCGCATTAGGATTAGTGCGTATAATTTTTGCTAGTGAATGTGTAGACACTAGAATAGTAATAATAAGTCCAAGAACAAGTCCAACTCTCAATGCTGTTACATCATGTGAAGGCTTAATCCACTTATGAATCGTAACATACATTTCACTAATCCCTAAAAATATCATTAATACTAGAATGAAACTGATAAAAATACTCCAAAACCTACGTTGTGCTTTCGACATAATATCACACCCTATTCATTCAAAGTTCAGTCTTTTACTTAGTTCATCATTACTAAGCTTTAAAGATAAAAGTCGGTGATACTCCCAAAATTCTCGCTGCCTGCCGCTGTGATACACCCTCTATATCCTTCACCTTCCTCAACACCTCATCCCTTTTTACCTTAGGCAAACTTTTCACCTGCGCTATCTCTAACTCTCCTAATACCTCTCTAATTCTATCTCTCGCTTCTTCGTCGGAGATCCTTATACTCGCTGTATCATCTAGGCATTGATCCTGATTCTGCCTTTCATTAAATTCCATAAACCTCTCCCTTGCCACCCTAGAATCTTTTGGGAAAAGGTTCAAAACAAAAGAGTCGTCCAGCAACTCTACTGGATAGCAGTACATTCCATAATAACCTCTACAGCTGCTCCACTTCCAATCAGGTGGACGTTTCACCACCCCAGCCTTCACTGGATTTTGATGAAGGTATCGGATAACCGTTAATAAGTACTTTTCCGTCTCCACTTTTTCACTTTTGAATCTATCTTGAAAAACGTGACCAGATGTATAGTACTTCCAGTTATAATAAAATGCGAAGCTAACTCCAATACGTTTTATAGTAGTACCGATCTCCTCATCCCCTTCCCGCACAAGAAGATGAACATGATTACTCATTAGGCACCATCCATATACCAGGATCCCCGTTCTTTGTTTATATCGGAGCATGATTTCAAGAAATTTCCTGTTATCTTCCTCGTCGTGAAATATTTCCTGTCTATTCGTCCCTCTCAACATAATATGGTAGATACCACTTTTACTTTTCTCCCTTGCTCTCCTAGGCACCTCTCTCTCCCTCCCATGCTTTAAAACTCTGAAACTATTTGTTGCGGATCGGGAGGTATCATATTCCCACGATCTATCTGGCGCAGTGATAGTGCTTCAGCTAAAGCTTCATTGGTGATAGCTTTCTCACCCCTCATATCCGCAATCGTCCGTGCCAATCGAATAATCTTTATTTGAACCCGATTGCTGTAACCTTGTGCAATGGAAAGACTTTGGAGTTTATCCTGCTGTTCCCTTGTTAAAGGATACTTATCGATAAGTTGTTCAAAAGGGACACTTGCGTTACAGATTTCCTTTCCATATCGTTGATATTGTCTTTCTCTGGCATCCTGTACCCGTCTTCTAACTGATTCAGAAGATTCAATTCCTTGAAAACTGTGGTCATGTAGGTTTACAGGCCTTAAGGACAACAGGATATCGATACGATCCAATATTGGACCCGATACACGATTTCTGTATGTATTGATCTGCTTTACCGAGCAGGTACAATAGTTCCGATTAGATCCTAGATAACCACAGGGACAAGAATTCATGGCAGCAATAAAAATAAACTTAGCTGGATAGGTAACAGTGGAATGAACTCGGCTGATGGTAACCTTTTCGTTTTCTAGAGGTTGGCGTAACATATCAAGAGTCTTCTTAGAGAATTCTCCTAGTTCATCTAGGAACAGCACCCCTCGGTGGGCTAACGAGACTTCCCCGGGCTTTGGATTCGTTCCTCCTCCGATGATGGAAACAGCTGATGCAGAATGGTGTGGATGGCGGTATGGGGGCATCGTAAGGGAATCATATGGAGCACAAGCCAGTTGATACAAGCTGATCTTTTCCAGCTGGGCTTCTTTGGATAGTGGCGGCAAGATAGATGGAAAAGTTTCTGCCAGAAGACTCTTCCCACAGCCTGGTGGACCATCCATTAATACAAAATGTTCTCCACTTGCCGCAATCTCTAACGCTCTTTTGGCAAACTCATGACCAATAATTTGATTAAAATCTCTTTCGACCACCCTTTGCTCTTCAAAGGTAGATATTGGTTGGATAAATGGTAAGGGTTGGCGCCCTCCAAGAAGGTCTAGGACATCCTGGAGGTTTTGAACATAAATGAGTTCGAGGTCGTTAATATCAATTCGGGGTATAGTAGAATCAAACGGAAGGAATAACTTCCTTAGACCAAGATGTTTCGCAGCTAAGATAGCAGCGATCATTCCCTCAACCGGTAGAATTGTTCCGTCCAAAGACAACGCACCGATAAATCCGGCATCACTAGGGATCTTCTCCTGTTTAAGAAAACCTCCACTCTTTAACACGCCAATGGCAATCGCCAAATCAAAAAGTGGTCCATTCTTCTTCACTTCTGCAGGGGATAGGTTGATGACAACTTTCAGATCTACTATCGGAAAACCCATGCTATAGAGAGCTGCTGAGACCCGTTCCCTCGATTCCTTTACTGAAGCATCCGGAAGCCCAACGATAATAAAAGATTCGATTCCTTCTTTCACCTGAGCTTCCACTTGGACACGATATCCTTCCAGTCCCTTGAGGCCAATACTGGTAATTTTCGCTGACATGGTTCCGTCCTCCATATTTATTTTTTATTAGTTGAAATTGACGATGAGATAGTAGTAATGTGGGGTGTTTTTAAAAATTTAGTTTGCGTTGTGTGAAAAAAACGGTGTGATATGAGTTAAAAAAGTGGATTTTCGTACGTATCAGGGGTTACTTTGAAGTCTTCAAAAATGTACTTTTATTATAAAGGATCGAATGAAATTTGTCGATTTTTTACGGTTTTAACAAAAGAAGAAGGGGGACGGACCTTGCGCTACCCCTGAGGGAGCGATAGGCCCGTCCCCTCTGCTTCTGGCTTAGCAAAAATAGGTTAATAGTATCAAACCCAGAGAGTGGGGAGCTGTGTCCAAATAGAGGAAATCCATTTATTATCATACACTTTTATATCTAGTAATATATGCTTATTCAATACATTATAAGTTCTATAAACCTTCGGTTCCATACGTTACCTTTAACACTCTAATTGATTAAAGGAGCACAAGAACCGTCCCCGCGCTCCTCCCGTAGAGTGGTTAGACCGGCCATTTAGATCAAATGATCTTATCCGAATGCACGAAAATGCCTTCCGCTTTTATGGAGGAATGTCCATTGAAATAG
>NZ_JAHQCS010000080.1 GCF_019042215.1 Evansella tamaricis
CGGGCACTAGTTCGAGCAACTTCTTACCGAATACCAGCCCGACACTCCCGTTCGGGTACAAGTTCGGACAACTTCCTACCGAATACCGACACGACGCATCCGTTCGGGCTCAAGTTCAGGTAACTTCCTACCGAATACCAGCCTGACGCTCCCGTTCGGGCTCAAGTTCAGGTAACTTCCTACCGAATACCAGCCTGACGCTCCCGTTCGGGCTCAAGTTCCGGCAACTTCTTACCGAAACTCCGGCTGGCGCTCCCGTTCGGGCACTAGTTCGAGCAACTTCCTACCGAATACCGACACGACGCATCCGTTCGGGCTCAAGTTGAGGTAACTTCCTACCGAATGCTGGCCCGACGCATCCGTTCGGGCTCAAGTTGAGGCAACTTCCTACCGAATACCGGCTCGACATTTCCGTTCGGGCTCTAGTTCGAGTAACTTCTTACCGAACTCCATCCATCCACTCTCGTTCGGGCTCAAGTTCGGACAACTTCTTACCGAACTCCATCCATCCACTCTCGTTCGGGCTCAAGTTCGGACAACTTCTTACCGAACTCCATCCATCCACTCCCGTTCGGGCTCAAGTGCGAGGTAACTTCCTACCGAATACCAGCACGACGCTCCCGTTCGGGCACTAGTTCGCACCAACTTCTTACCGAATATCCACTTCACTTCTAACCCCTCTATACAGGAAACACGAATCTAGTTTTCATGACAAAAGTCATGTGATTTTCATGACTATATCCACTAATCCAGATTCTCCCATCATCTTAAACTAATCTTAGAAAACACGGAGGTGAAAGCAATGGAAGATATTATGGTTGAACTGCAAGATGTAATAAAAACTTTTAAAGGAAAGACGGCTGTAGACAACGTGAGTTTCTCCATTCGTAAAGGGGAAGTTGTGGCAATACTTGGACCAAACGGAGCAGGAAAGTCCACAACCATTATGATGTTGCTTGGTTTGTTAGAACCCACGAAAGGAAATGTTAGTGTGTTTCAGCAACAGCCGAATAATAACAAAGTACTGGAACGTATCGGTGCAATGCTGCAGGAAGTCAGTGTAATTGATGCCTTAAAAGTAAAGGAGATTCTCCATTTATTTCGAAGTTACTATCCCCGCCCAATGTCCTTTGAGGAACTTGTGAGCTTCACTGGGTTCGAGGAAGGAGATTTAAAGAAACGGGCAGAAAAGTTGTCCATTGGACAAAAACGAAGATTGGCTTTTGCCCTTGCCTTAGCAGGTGACCCTGATCTCTTATTTTTTGACGAACCGACCGTTGGGATGGATGTCTCTTCTAGGAACCTGTTTTGGAAAACAATCGATGAGCTTAGGGCCCGCGGGAAAACGATTATCTTCACCACCCACTATTTACAGGAAGCGGACGACGTGGCAGAACGGATTATTCTTTTTCACAAAGGGGCAGTCGTGGAAGACGGTACTCCGGCAGAGATAAAAGGAAGATTAACCAAAAAATTCGTCTCGTTCCAAGGGAATGGAATTAACAGAGAAGCAGTTTTTGCATTGAAGAAACTGCCAATGGTCTCCCATATTATTGCTAAAGGAGACAGGTTTATCTTAGAAACGGATGATACGGATGCAGTGCTACGAATTATTTTTGAAAAGAAACTGCCAGTCAGTGGGATAGAATTGGAGCAAGGACGATTAGAAGATGCCTTTGAGCAATTAACCGAAAAGAAGGAGGTTATTTAAATGAGAGCGATTTGGACGCAATGTAAAGCAGAAATATTGAGAATTATGAGGAACCCTTATTATGTGTTTTGGTCATTAATGATGCCAATTTTCTTTTATGTCCTTTTTACACGAATTTTTAACACGGGGATCGATGGGGCGGAAGAATGGCAAGCACATTATTTAATGTCCATGGCTACATTCAGTGTGATGGGCACGGCCATTATGACACTTGGAATCCGTCTTGTGGAAGAACGTTCCCAAGGTTGGTCCATGTTTATGAAGATTACTCCCCTATCGGACGGTGCCTACTTTTTTTCAAAAATGATCGGACAGTCAGTCATTCATTCGTTTTCCATTCTCGTCATTTTTATGGCAGGAGCCATCATAAATGGAGTGTCACTGTCCATACAAGTCTGGCTCATGAGCTTTCTGTGGATTCTGGTCATGTCTTTCCCGTTTCTGGCCCTTGGGACACTAATCGGCACGATGAAAAAGGTGGATACTGCTGCTGGGGTAAGTAATGTTATCTATATGGTGCTGGCCATCTCTGGCGGGATGTGGATGCCAATGGATACAATGCCCCCATTCATTCAAAATATTGGTGTGTGGCTTCCTTCTTATAACTTTGGGAATGGGGCGTGGCAGATTATTCGTGGAGCAAATCCGGAATGGACTAATCTACTAGTTTTAATAGGATATCTTTTCCTTTTCATGGTATTATCAAAATATATTAGGAGAAAACAGGAAGCGGCGGTGTAAGAAACAATGGTAGAAACAACAGGGAAGTTTGAGATTTTTCCAAAGAGGTATGGTTTTTTTCCTTATGTGTTTCTCATTTATTTAGCCATGCCTATCTTTTTTATGGCTCAAGAAACTGGAGTGCGGTTCATCATTGGAGTCGTGATGATTCTTCTCTTCTTGCTTACTTACAGGCAACTCTACTTTTCATTTGAGAGGCGTTCCTTTGTTTATTGGCTCATTCTCCAAATCGGCATAATCCTATTTCTAGCAACCTTTTATAATATCAATCTTGTTTTCCTTGGATTTTTTCCTGCAAATTTTATTGGTTGGTTTAAAAATAAAAAATCTTTTTATACAGCATTAAGTTTTTTTACCATTGCGATCATCATTCCTGTGTTTGTTCACCTTGACTTTCTGCTTGATAATGGATTACATTTCGTCATCATCTTCATCTTGATCATGCTCCTCTCTCCTTTTGGAATTCGGTCCATGAACAGCAGGATGGAGCTAGAACAACAATTAGATGCAGCAAATCAGCGAATTGAAGAATTAGTAAAACGGGAAGAGAGAATGCGGATTGCCCGAGATCTTCATGATACTCTTGGACACACCCTTTCTCTTCTGACCTTAAAGGCGCAGCTAGTGTCAAAACTAACAACAAAAGATGCAGAAAGGGCAAAATTGGAGGCAGAAGAGATGGAACGAACATCTCGCTCTGCCCTTTCGCAAGTAAGGGAGCTAGTATCTGATATGCGGTCTGTCACCATTGCAGAAGTACTTGTGGAAGCAGAAGAAATTCTCCAAGCTGCCGGAATCACCTTAGAAATTAACGGGGAAACAAACATGGCGAACATCCCTAGTGTTTCACAAAACATACTCAGTCTTTGCTTACGGGAATCCATCACAAACGTGGTCCGTCATAGTAAGGCGACGCACTGTGTCATACATCTGGAACAGAATGAAGGGGATGTGACCATTACCGTCCAAGATGACGGGATTGGAATGACGAAACGTGCCACATCTGGCAATGGTTTAAAAGGAATGAAGGAACGGCTAGATTTAATTGACGGAAAAATGAAGGTGCTCGGAGAAAAGGGGACAAAACTTGTGTTATCCATCCCGATCATTGTTCAAGAACGAAAGGAAGGTGCGTTGTCATGATCCGTATTTTTATAGCGGAAGATCAGCGGTTGTTGCGCGGTGCACTTGGATCACTCCTAGAACTGGAAGACGATATTGAAGTAGTCGGACAGGCTGAAAATGGGAAAGAAGCGTTAGCTAATATTCTCACGTTACAACCTGATGTCTGTCTAATGGATATTGAGATGCCATTTATGAGCGGGCTAGAGGTAGCAGAAGAGTTAAATCGTCACCATTCTCCCTGTAAAATTATCATTCTCACCACTTTCGCCCGTCCGGGGTATTTTGAACAGGCGTTAAAGACAAATGTTCACGGATATTTACTAAAGGATGGTTCCAGTGATGACTTAGCTGAGGCCATTAGGAATGTCATGAAAGGTAAACGGGAATTCGCCCACGAGTTGATTTTTGGCAGTATGAAAGGGGAAAATCCGTTAACAAAACGGGAACAGGAAGTGCTGAAGTTGGCTGCAACAGGAAAAACTTCCAAAGAAATTTCCACAGAGCTTTTTTTATCCGCTGGGACAGTGAGAAATTACATGTCTGAAATTATTAATAAGCTAGAAGTGAAGAACCGGATCGAAGCCATTTCAGTTGCTGAAAAAAAAGGGTGGATTTGAACGGGGCCACTGAGACTGTAAAAGTGGAAAAGCACGAAGCAACTGAATAAGTTTAAAACCACTTTTTCAATTGCCTCGATTTGATCTAACCACCTTCTTTGTCAAATGTCATCACGTATATTGTCCCTTCATCAATGCATCCTTCTTCCAACTGTGTTTATAATGGTATGGAAATAATTATTTGCCGTTTTATTGGGAGGGGTTCGGTGCACAAAGAAATCAGGATGTTACATAAAGAAGACTATCAGCATTTCGCTGAAATGGATACGGGAATTTCGGATGATTATGTGGGGCGAATTTTTGATCGGCTTACGACCGGAAACCATCGGCTATATGGACTATTTTTAGATGATCAGCTAGTCAGTATGGGTGGGTATTCTATTTTCGCTGGAAGGTATGCTATGTTAGGACGGTTGCGGAGTGACCGGAGATTCAGGGGAAAGGATTTAGCCACGGAATTGTTATCCCACATCCTCAATGGGGCATTTAAGGTGAATGGGATAGAGTGGGTTGGCGGGAACACCCAGGAAGATAACACACCTGCAAGACGAGTTCTAGAAAAAATTGGGTTAACTCCTATCTTGACGGTACATGGAGTTCTCTCACAAGATATCTCCATTCTTAAATCGGATGCACGTCCATGGAAACAAATAAATTCGGTGGAACGAAAGTGGTTTTGGCTTCAGGAGAGATATGTGAAAACGGGGAAAGTGTTTCCTTATGAATGCTATTATTCCTTTCCTTCCTCACATGCTCTATTTCAGGAAGAGGAGATTGAGAAGTGGACATTTTTTGAAAATGAAGAGCAGACTCGTTTTATCATAACAAAAAGGGACCAAAAAGGGCATCAATATTTGCACGTTGTATATCCTTGGAATGATTTTTCGACACAAAAGGGGTTCTGGGAAACGGTAGCAAAGGGCTATGACCAAATGCAAAAGGAAATAGAGTTGGAAGACAAAGATTCAGATACGGAAAAGTCAAAAGGTTTTCCAGGGGCAAAAGAATCATTTATCTGGTTGGACTTAACGAAAGACGAGGTACAAAGACTTCCACAAGAACATCCATTTGAAGTGCCACCGGCTTGGGTATTATATGGTGTTAGAAAAGAGGAGCGAAAGTAAGAACAGTCATTAATTCCATCCGAAAACTACAACAATTGTTCCATACACTCATGTTTATTTTCTACAATGCATAGGAATAGTAACAGTAGGCTTGTACATAAGATAACTTAAGATGAATGGAATTGGAGGAGGAACGAATGGTATTACTTGTTTCTTTAATTAATCGTTTTCGGGAGCATCGGTTAGTGGAATTAGCGGCACAATGCTCTTACTATTTATTACTCTCTATTTTTCCATTTCTCATCTTTATCCTTACCTTACTCTCTTTCCTGCCATATACATTTGATTTCGACTTGGAGTTGGTTCAAGAAATTGTACCTGGTGATATATTGAGTGTCATTGAAAATCAGTGGGCACATATATCTGCCCGGCAAAACACGAGTCTTTTATCCATTAGTATTATCTTCACCCTTTGGACAGCATCGTTGGCACTCAATACCATCCTCCGTCTGCTCAATCGGGCTTATGATGTGACAGAAGACCGAAAAATGGTGAAAGGCAGGCTCCTTTCTATCCTTTTGACCATCGGAATGTTTGCCGTTGTTCTTGTTGCTTTAGTGTTCCAAGTAATTGGTGCTGCTTTAGAAAACCTCATTCCGATGGATTTGAATATTTTTGAATTCGATCTATTACGATGGGTGTTTAGTTCCATGCTCCTGTTCCTTGTGTTTTCTCTGTTATATTTAACTGGTCCAAATCTCCGGTTAAAAATCAGTGAAATTTACATAGGAGCTATTTTTGCGACGATTGGTTGGCAACTCACATCCTATTTCTTTTCCTTCTATTTGAATAATTTCGCTAACTACACTGCCACTTATGGAACGATTGGTGCTGTTATTGCTCTTATGGTCTGGTTTCATCTTTCGTCCATCATTATCCTGTTTGGGGGAGAAATAAATGCTGCGTTGAAGGAAGGTTAAAAACCTAGTCTGTTCGTTTGAGCCCAAAATCACCGGAAGAAGCAAAGAGTCCAATCAGATTCCCCTTTCGGTAATAGGATAAATAGTGGAGAAGGCGGAAAGATTTCTCACCTTCACTAACCACTACTAAAAGGAGGCATTTGAAATGACTCACGGAACTTTCGGTGGTTTCTCGTTTATCTTAGTCATTTTCATTCTGTTAGTAATTATTGGTGCTGTTGTGGTAAATCCACAAGGACACGGATACGGCTACGGTTACTAATAAAGGTAAGAATGTATTGGGGACGCTCACGGGCGTCCCTTTTCTGGTTTATTTCATACACTTCATGTTCCAAAGTTACAGAGTGGAGAACTACATGGTAACCCCAACAAATGGTATACTATACTTATATTAGTATTATTTGAATTCACGTTGGAAAAGGTCAGGTGATCATGAGATGTTGAGTAAAGAGCTTGTGAAAGGGTTAAATGATCAAATGAATTATGAGTTTTTTTCAGCTCATGCCTATTTAGCTACAGCGGCGTACTGTTCCCACGAAAGTTTAGATGGCTTTGCAAACTTCTTTCTTGCACAGGCAGAGGAAGAGCGATTTCATGCCATGAAGTTTTACAATTTTATCAATGATATGGGAGAAAAGGCAGAAGTGGCCGGTATGCCTAGTCCAAACAATGATTTTTCATCTGTTTTGGAGGCATTTGAAAAGTCACTTGATCATGAAAAAGAGGTTACAAAACGGATCTATAAGTTAGCAGATATGGCCTTAGATCAAAGGGAACATGCGACGATGACATTCTTGAAATGGTTTATTGAGGAACAAGTGGAAGAGGAAGCATCCTTTGATAACATAATTCAGAAATTGCGTCGGATTGAAAAAGACAGTAATGCCTTTTTCATGCTGGAAAATGAGCTTGGGAAACGGACATTTACACCTGGGGAATAGTAAGAGAAAAAGACCAATCCCATCGGAAAAAATGGTATGATGAAGGACGACACGGTTATCAATACCGTGTCGTCCTTTTTTAGCTTTCATATGGATTTCCGTTTCAGATACTCCCTTTCCAGGGGCGAGTGACTTGCTTTGAAAAATTAACATTACTATTTAACAGTCTTTATTTAAAGATAAGCGTATAAGTTTTTGCACCTTCGGGCATTGTCTAGCTCCATCGCCTACTCGCATGGGAACTGTAAAAGTGGTGCTTTTCCACTTTTACAGTCCCTAAACAATGAGCGTAGCCGTCGCAATCTTTAAAAAGCATGATAGGAGGGGTTTTCTCCTATCATGCGAGCGACGAGCGCAGCCATTGCCAAACAAATAAAAGGAATTGAAAAAGTGGTTTTAAACTTTTTCAGTTCCTTCTTACTCGCTGCGGGGCACTTCGGAAGTGACAACTGAAGTCAAAGAGCGGACTTCAGTTTGTCATTCCTGCACTGCCCTACGCTCGTGACCATAGGCGCTTGCGCTTTTCATATTGTCTAGCTCCAGCACCTACTCGCTGCGGGGCACTTCGGAAGTGACAACTGAAGTCAAAGAGCGGACTTCAGGTTGTCATTCCTCCACTGCCCTACGCTCGTGTTCATAGGCGCTTGCGCTTTTCTTATTTATAACAAGATAGTTTGCTTCATGATATCTTTAAATAAAATTCTGTCCTTGCCAACTCTTCTCCATTGACGAGGATGCTTAATCCATGGATTCCATCGTAGTGTTTACGTGTAGTCAGATTTTTGAAATCCTGGTGTCTGTTAATGGTATATGCGCCAGCTGGATACGATTTAGATGATAACTGGAATATTTTCCGTGAAAGTTTTCCATTTGCTTTTCTGTAGTCCACGGCGTATTCCACCCTTAATTTCTTCGATTCTTGCGACTCATTTTTCAATACGAAGGAAAATAATAATCTTTCCCCTAAGGTGATTTGGTCAGTGGACAGAGTCAGGTCGTTGACAGAAACATTTGTCGGGGCAGTATAACCAAACAATTCTAAAGTTTCCACGTCTCCAGCTTTTAGCAATGTCCTGCAAGCATGCTTCACGATCCAATCCGTATGGGGATGCACCCCCATCCAATCACGGGTGATTTGTTTCACCTTTTCTGGATGATCCTTTGAAATATCATTCAAGTTATTGGATACACTTTTCCGGACATATTCAGAGGGATCCTGTTTGAGTTGTTCCAGTATTGGAAAAATGCTGGTCGGATCTTGTTTTAACGGGCGTAAAACCATCCCCCATGGAAGTCTAGGCCGACAACCTTCTGATGCCAATCGCCGCACATGGTGGTTTTCATGCTCTGACCACTGTTTCATTTGTCCCATCATTTTCTCTTGATCCTTTATGATAAATGGACGGACCGCAAACTCAGCACTGGAGTATTTAGTGAATTCCTCTAACGCCATGACAGATGTATCCCAATGTTCCAACCCGAAAACCTCCACATAATCTGGGAAAAATAAATAGGGGAAGCCACTACAGTTCGGTGCAATCTCCACCAATATTTCAATAGCTCCCTCATACGGAGGCAAATGGTCTCCAAGGACGGTGGTAATATGCCTCATCCTTTGCTTTAATTCCATTTCTCCCCATTGTTTGTTGAAGATTTGACCAAGGAATTTTTCTTTATCAAATTCATGATAGGCTGATTTGACAGTCGCAGAAAATTCTTCAAAAAATGCCCGGTTGTACATATTTTTCAATGCTTCCGCCATTCGCTTAACCTTCTTTCAGTTATTACCTTTTATTCAATACAAATCAAACATAGAAACTTCATAACCAGTTTGCTTTAAATACGTAAAGAGTTGAGACCGATGATGCATGGTGTGTGTTACGATTTCCACGAGCCATTTCGCTTGTTCGGTGCCATGATCCAGATAAAAGGGTTTTGTCTTCTTATGTATAAACTCGTCCTCGGACAACCCATTCATATACTCTTTCAGATCATTTAATCCTTCCGTCATCCAACGGATCAATGAATCTGCATCCGTGGCTTTTGCAATCTCCGTTTCCAACTTCTTTACTTCCTCTTCTTTTCCTTCCTGTAAAATCAGTAGATCCACTGAAGGGATCGCCACCAAATGTTGAGCAATTTCTAAGAGAGATCTCATGTTTTCCCTTGGTCTATAACTCCAATCATCTGGAGCAACTTTCTTAATTAGATTTTCAGTGGTTCTCACAATCAACTCCAATTCTTCCCATAAAAATTGTTTCATTTCCTGCACACCTGGTGTACTTTCCATTTTTAACACTCCTAATTGTTTTCGTATATACTCTTGTTTTGTCTTTGATCATTATATGTTTAAGTGGTTTTCATAGCATTCTCTGTGCATGTCTAGTTGGTCAGACTGGTCCAACAACAATTAGTTACAATCTCTCAGATTGGTCAGACTGGTTTGCTACATGCTACAGTTGCTACTTTTTTGGTGCCCGTTCTGTGTCTTAGTCAGACTGGCTATTTTCAATTGGCTTCCTCTGAACTGGGTTCCAAAGACGGTCCCCCTCACGCTTTATATAATTCTAGAAAATCACTCGCACTAGGGGGCATCATCCTTTTACGATTTCAGTACCTTTCTAACCAAAGTGGATACGATAATCAGCATGCCATAGAGGCATAAAAGGATAGACATCCATTTAAACGCAACGTAAATATCCCACTGTTCCGCGGTGAATCCAAACAACAGACTGATCATTATGGTCACAGCATTTTTCGCAAAGGCGTCTAAAGAACTGATGGTTACACGATACGTATCACCGATTTGACGATGGATGTATCCAGACGTTAAGGGGGTGACCATCTCCATCACGAAGATTGATATTACCAAAAAGATAATATGCCATGGTTCTGTCGCCAGACTATAAAAATAAATAGCCAATATCGATATGAGGAGAATTCCTCCAAATGTCCTTCCGTATCCAAAATGTATCTTAACCTTATAGGCCATAGCACCTGCCAAGCCACCAAAAAGTGTGATGGCAAAGCTAATAAATCCAAAATGTGTAATGGGAACACCAATTTCAAGGTATATAATCGAACTCATCTCATGTAGCTGTCCATACAATACCGCTGCCGTAATACTTCCATATCCAATTACTTGTATCAGAGATGGGTTCCCTTTAATCACCTCAAGAGACATTCTCAAATGAAACATGACCTCTTTCCCCTTTGAAGGGGGTGGGCTGTCCACTTCTCTAACTTTGCTCGTCTTCTTCATTTCCAAATCTATGCTAGTCTCCTTCGGTTCAAAGAGATTGAGACTAATTACTGCTGCTAAAGAAAGTCCAACGAGGGACAGCCAATAGGTGGTTTCTAGTTCGTATTGATGTGCCACAATCCCACCAATAATTCCTGCAATACCGGAGACAATATATTTTGTAAATGTTAAATATCCTTTCAATTTCTCGTACTCTTTTTCCTGCGATGTTTTTTTCAGAGATTGGTATAGGATACTGTCCACCGTACCTGATTTCAGACTCCCTCCTACCGCTGCAAGTAGAAAAGCGATACTGAAAACAAGAAGATCATAGGCATATATACTAATCAAGAATTCAAAACAACAAAAAAAGATACCTAATGCCAATACATACTTCTTTCGCCACTTGTCTGCTAATATGCCAAAGGGCACTTCCAACACAAGGCAAGTTACGGAATAAATAATTAATATATACTGCATCTCTAGAATCGTTAATCCCCGTTCAAGTGCAAATATACGTTCAATGACGTAAGCTAGCACGAAGGAATGACAGACACAAATGAGAAACAGTTTTATTACATTGTTTTGATATTGAGATTGCCGGTTCACGATTTTTCCTCCTCCACACTGATCGTTAGTTCTATTCAAACTACTAACAATCCAATTGGAGGGGGTCTCGCTTTCCGTCTAGATTTACTCTTGTATTTGTGTTGGTATTTGTGTTCGGGTTGGTATTTGTGTTGGTGCTCGGGTTGGTATTTGTGTTGGTATTTGTGTTGGTATTTGTGTTGGTGCTCGGGTTGGTGCTGGGATCAAACTTAACTGCTGCCTTTGTTTAGTACTTCCATCTATTTCACCTCACTGATCTGTTTTATTGTTCTGTTCATTAACTGTTTACAATTCCATCTTATTCCTCTCTAGTTTGGAATTCAATAGTATCATTCGTGTAATGTTGGGGAGTGTTAGTTAGGTTATTTTTATCTAGGGGAGGAGTTGTGAATGGAATGGAAGGTGGTTCCGTTGAACCTGGGGGTTTTGATCCTGGTTCAACCGAACCTGGTTCATTTACCCCTGGTTCAGGCTCCCTCATTCTCGCTTATGCTCACGGATTGAAC
>NZ_JAHQCS010000081.1 GCF_019042215.1 Evansella tamaricis
CTGATATGAACGAAACTGTCAAGGCCCCCCATCTAAATTAGTAGCGAGACTATTTTGGGGTACTTTTAAGAAGAGGAGCTGTTTTTGGCTCCTTTCACTTTATTGTGTGTGCCCATTTATTTTTTCGCTTCTTTAGCTTAGTACTTCAACCTCACACTTAGAATGGTTGTCAAGTGCTCTCCTTGACTGCCATTCTAAGTGTGAGACACTAGAATAAGCTAAAGGGGGGATTATACATCATGCCTCCTTAATATTTATTTGAATAGATGTTAAGAACACGGCACGAAGGCAAAAACTCTACTGCGGTTAGCATCCTGATATTCGTGGGTTTTCACATAATTTCTTTCCGTATAAAGGACTTTTCCACTAACTCGAGACGTGCGTTAACCTAACCACTCAAGGTATAGCACAGAGGAGGCACGTGGATCTTCCTTTCCGGTTTTACTCTTTGCCTTCGAGCCCTATTCTCATCTATCTATTTTAAAATCAATATATATTCGGTTAAACGTTAGTAATATCAAACCCTTGGAATATCATCTAACTCTTGTGTAATTGCCCAAACAAAACCTGCTAACTCCCTAGCTACGGCCGTTATTGCTTTGCCACTTTCTTTTCCTTTGGATAGTAATCGAAAATATTTTTTGTGAAGTCGATTTTGTGCTTTCCAAGAGATTCCTTGAATGGTTGGAGATAATCCATTTAGTCGCTTCTTTAATTCTCCTTTGACAGCAGGTTGATAGCGATAACTCCAGGCAGACTCGATTAATAACCGTCGAACATGGCGATTTCCTGTTTTCGTAATTTCTCCCTGTATCCTTCTCTCACCACTAGAATGTTCACTTGGAATTAATCCCACATAGGACATCAAGTGCCTTGGCGTTGAGAACCGCTTGAAAGAACCAATTTCAGCTACAAGACTTGTCGCTGTTATAAGTGCGACACCTCTTAAACTTTGCAAGGCTTGAATCATTGGGGCATGCACACCTTCGGTAGCTTGTAATTTAATTTCTTCATCATATCTCTTAATCCGTTGTTCTAACTCATGTAATTGATGATAATACTCTTGAAAAACTATTCGTAAAGCTGAACTCTCAAATTTCATAACATTGAGCCATTCACGATACTTTTTGGTCCACTTCTTAACCCCTGCTGGTGGTTTGATATTGTTACGTAATAAAAATTTTGTTAAGCGGTGCTTGGTTCTAAGTTCGTCTTCTTTTGCATCTTCACGAGCTCTAACTAAATCACGTAATGCCTCATCTTCTGGAGTAGGGACATAAATTGGAGTTAATTCTCCTGCTCGATACAACTGAGCAAGTCGGATAGAATCCCTACGATCTGTTTTAATACGTTCACCTGGTCTTTTAGGTATTAATGAAGGAGCTATCACATCACAATGAACTTCTAAAGAGAGCAACTGTCTATACAGTGGGTAGCCCGTTGGGCCAGCTTCATAACACACTCGTAAAGTTTTAACATCGCCAAGCTTTTTTACTAATTTCTTTATTGCTTCTGGTGTATGAGGAATCATTCCGTAGTATCTAGGCACTTCACGACCCTCTTCTGCAATAGCTACTGCAATTTTTTCTTTTGATACGTCTAAACCTACATATTTAATGGTATCCTTCATAATAACTAGCTCCTTCCGTAATGTAGCACTGATTTGGTTTTTGTTTTTTTTCTTAATAAACATTCTTACCAAATTAATCTACGAATTTACGAGTGAGGAGCTAGTTTCGTTCATGATAACTCAATTGCTGTAATCATCTCTGTCCCGTTAGGAATTTATATTTCCCGGAAAAAGAAAGTGGCTGAATTTTATATTGGTGTCACTGCCGTTTTCCAAACCATCCCAAGTCTAGCCTTATTCGGATTTTTAGTACCTATCTTAGGGATTGGGACTGCTACGGCACTTGTGGCATTGATCATCTACGCCCTTTTGCCCATACTCCGCAACACGTATACAGGGATTACAGAGGTGGATGAAAGTATTATCGAGGCCGGCAGAGGGATGGGGATGACTTCTAGGCAGATCCTCTGGAAAATTCAATTGCCGTTATCCCTCCCCTTCCTGATGGCGGGGATAAGAACGGCCACTGTTTTAACCGTCGGTGTCGCAACCTTAGCAACCTTTGTGGGGGCGGGGGGCCTTGGCGATGTCATTTGGAGAGGACTGCAGTCATGGAACAACAGTCTCGTATTAGCAGGGGCAATACCAGTGGCCGGAATGGCACTGTTTTTTGACTATATATTAAGACTAGTAGAAAAGAAAGTAACGCCAAAAGGTGTAAAATCCAGTACATAGAAAGAGGGGAAATGAAAATGAAAAAACGGTTATCAATGATAGTGTTGGCGCTAATCGTATTGGCAGCGTGTAACGGAAATGATGGTGAAGGAGAGGGAGCGTCCTTTGATCCAATTGTTGTTTCGGGGAAAAATTGGACGGAACAGTATATCTTGTCACAACTTCTTGCCATCTATATTGAGGAAACGACAGATTACGAAGTAGATTTGCGTGATGGATTAGGAGAGGTGGCCATTTTAACACCTGCTTTGGATAATGGAGAGATTGATTTATATGTGGAGTATACGGGAACAGGACTAGAAGCCGTTCTTGAGGAAAAAGCGGAAGAAGGGGAGTCAAGTGAGAGTATCCTAAACAGAGTGAGGGAAGGGTATGAAGAAGAATACGATGCCACCTGGCTTGAACCACTCGGTTTTGAAAACAATTATACGCTTGCTTATACAGTAGATGCTGATTTTGAAGCACAGACATACTCGGAGATTGCAGCAATATCATCGAGCTTATCATTTGGGGCACCTCACTCCTTTTATGAGCGTTCCGGCGATGGGTATGATGCCTTTGTGGAAGCCTATGGCTTTGAATTTGTAGCAGCGGAGAGCTTCGATCCAAATGTAATGTATCAGGCATTACTCCAAGGTGCTGTGGATATAATTCCCGCGTTTACGACAGACGGGCGGATTGAAAGAGAAGACTTACGAACAACGGAGGATGATTTAGGATTTTTCCCCCGCTATGATGCGGCCATCGTTATCCGTCGTGAAGTTCTCTCCAACTATCCAGGGCTAGAAGAGGCTTTGAATGGACTTGCAGGTCAGATCACAGAAGAAGAAATGCAGGCAATGAATGCAAAAGTCGACCTAGACGGGGAAGACTATGAACCTGTGGCAAGAGAATATCTCCTTTCAAAAGGATTGATCGGGGAATAACCAAGTTTTCATTTAGGGGCAGCTGTCACAGGCTGCTCTTTTGTGACGAAAAATAAGAACATTCGTCACTCGAAATATGTTAACATATGAAAAAGAACTATGGGAGGTAATTGAATGATTTCTTTTGACAGCTCTTATTATCCATATCCTTCACAAAGGATGGTTACATACGGAAAAAACGGAATGGTTGCCACATCACAGCCACTTGCGGCACAAGCAGGACTGGATATATTAAAAAAAGGTGGTAACGCCATTGATGCGGCCATCGCAACAGCAGCTTGCCTGACGGTAGTGGAACCCACATCCAACGGGATCGGCGGGGATGCCTTTGCCATCGTCTGGACAAAGGGAGAACTTCACGGTTTGAATTCCAGCGGACCGGCCCCGGCATCGATCTCCATAGAAAAATTGAAAGAGCGAGGAATAGATGAAATTCCCAAATTTGGATTTATCCCTGTTACAGTGCCAGGAGCACCAGGAGCATGGGCAGAATTATCTGAACGATTCGGCAAACTACCTTTAACGGAAGTACTTAAACCTGCGATTACTTATGCGAGAGCAGGTTATCCTTTGAGTCCTACGCTCGCTTATTTTTGGGAACGTGGTGTAACTGCGTATTCTAACGTTTTGAAGGGAGAAGAATTCCAAAGCTGGTTTGACACGTTTGCTCCAGGTGGCAAAGCACCGAAAGCAGGAGATATTTGGCGCTCTGAAGGCCATGCCACAACCCTTGAAGCCATTGCAGAAACGAATGCTAAATCTTTTTATTCCGGTGAATTGGCCGAAAAAATCGATGCTTTTTCCAAAAAATACAACGGTTTTCTGACGAAAGAAGACTTAGCCGCCTTTAAACCTGAGTGGGTCAAACCAATAAACGTCCATTATAAAGGGTACGATGTGTGGGAGATACCACCAAACGGACAAGGACTTGTGGCACTGATGGCGTTAAATATGCTGAAGGATGATGAGTTCAAGTCCCGTGACGATGCAGAGACGTTCCATAAACAAATTGAAGCGATGAAATTGGCCTTTGCAGACGGGGAAAAATATATTACAGATGAAACGCATATGGGAACAGCTGTAACCGATTTACTGAGTGATGCCTATGGGAAAGAGCGTCGTTCCCTCATTGGAGATACAGCACTACAACCAACACCAGGAGAACCTCCAAAGGGAGGAACGGTTTACCTAGCAGCAGCAGACGGAGACGGGAATATGATTTCCTATATCCAAAGTAATTATATGGGATTTGGTTCAGGTCTGGTTGTTCCTGGAACAGGAATTTCACTGCAAAACCGGGGGCATAACTTCAGCATGAATCCAGAACACGAGAATTCCTTGCAACCGGGGAAACGGACATATCACACGATCATTCCAGGTTTCTTAACGAAAGGGAGCACACCTATCGGCCCATTCGGTGTGATGGGTGGATTTATGCAGCCACAAGGACATATGCAGGTCGTCATGAACACCATTGATTTTGGTTTGAATCCACAAGCGGCTTTGGATGCCCCAAGATGGCAATGGATGAAAGATAAGCAAGTACTGCTTGAACAATCCGTTCCGAATCATATTGCAAGTGCACTGTCGGCTAAAGGTCATGGGATTCAAGTAACCCATCAATCTGGAAGTTTTGGCAGAGGACAGATTATTTGGCGTGATCCAGTATCAGGCGTGCTGGCAGGGGGGACGGAATCACGCACAGACGGTTCAATTGCCGTTTATTAATAATATCTAAACCTTTTTATATGATAAGCGTAGGTGTTAGTTTAAACACCTGCGTTTTACGTTTTGAAAATTCAATTGGTTTGAAAGGGAGAGCAGGAACGATGAAACAGGCAAAGATCTTTATGGCATTCTTTCGGGTAGGCATGCTTGGTTATGGAGGGGGACCAGCCTCCATACCATTAATACATCAGGAAGTCGTTCAAAAATATGAGTGGATGACGAGTGATGAATTTTCTGATATTCTCGCTATCGGCAATACACTTCCAGGACCTATAGCAACCAAGATGGCAGGATATATCGGTTATCGTATCTCTGGGGTAACTGGAATGATAAATGCAATCATAGCTTCCGTAATTCCAACTGTTATTTTAATGATTATCTTATTAACTTCCTTGGCATCCTTTCGTGATTATCCTTGGGTACAGGGAATGACCCACGGAGTACTTCCTGTGGTGGCAGTCATGATGGGCGTGTTAACATGGAGTTTCATCGAGAGGTCTAAGAAAGATTTTGGCTGGTGGAAAGTAGCTGCTTTAGTAGCCCTATCTGTCGTCCTGATTCAACTCATTGGCCTGCACCCAGCCATAGTAATAGCTGTCCTTATTGCAATGGTTCTCCTTAAGAAGCCTACGAAGGAAGTACAAGGGAAGGGAGATGGGAAATCATGATTTATTGGGAAATTTTCCTTGCCTTTTTTATTCCTGGTATTTTAGGTTATGGGGGAGGACCTGCAACCATCCCTCTGATTGAACATGAGGTGGTTCACCGATTCGGCTGGATGACTGTGGAGGAGTTTGGTGAGGTTTTGGCTCTTGGGAACGCCTTGCCGGGACCAATTGCAACGAAAATGGCAGGGTTTATTGGCTTTGAACAAGGTGGGATTCTTGGTGCATCGGTGGGATTATTTGCCACGATAGCTCCCTCTCTTATTTTAATGATTGGTCTACTGAGCCTGCTGTATCGTTATAAAGATTCACCTAAAGTAAAGTTGCTTTCCAACATTGTCCGCCCAACGATCGCCGTCCTTTTAGGGGTAATGACTTTACGATTCGCGGAAACTTCTTATGTGGAAAGTGGCGCCGTGCAAACGGGATTATTGCTTGTTGTGAGTTATTTTTTATTGGAACGGCGCAAAGTACATCCTGCCTATGTTATATTAGGTGCTCTCCTTTACGGGGCCATCTTTTTGAAGCCGTAACAACATGGAAACCGTCAAGGAATATCTTGACGGTTTTATTTGAGAGGTATAGAAACGAAAGCGCCTTTAGCATCCGTACGTTGAATAAGGTTATACCTTTAATCAAAAAAATCCATATGTGATTTCTCTTGTTTATAGTAATCCAATCTATCTTGTAATGTTCCTGTATGAAATTCAAATTTATGTCCGTCTGGGTCTGTAAAATAAATAGACTTTTTATCTCTTTCATCCCTTGGACGACCTGATAATATGTTTACATTCAAACTTTTTAGTTTATCGTACATTTTATCAATATCTTCTTCTTCAACTGAAAAAGCAATATGTGTGTATGATTGCGTTATTTCATTACGAGGTATATCTTTCTCCACATTAAGAGCAAGCCACATTCCATCTAAATCAAAGTAGGCCGTGCTTCGACCTTTAGCTAACAATGTAGCATCAAATACATTTTTATAAAACTCGATAGAAGTTTCTAAATTGGATACTGAAAACAAAAAATGATTAAGCCCTTTAATCGACATTATTTCACCTCAAAAAAATATTATTTTTTATAACACTATGACAGAAATTCCTTCTTAAAATAAACTGCCGATTAAAAAAATACAACAAAAATGGAGCTTATCCTTCTTGAATCTAAGCTTCCCGTTCCATATCTAATTAGGAAATTTCAAACTTACACCAGTTTCTTCTTTTTCTTATGGAGTTTATCCTTTATACGAACACATTTATTTAAGTGTATAAATATATGTCTTGAAGCAGGCATCAAAAGTAAACCTGCAATGTCTTTTTTGCTCCAATATTCAGCTAACCATTTAGAATTGTCCATTACAGCATTTTCATCAAATAACCGTTTAATTCTTTTTTGATCAACCTTCATTTTAAATTGTCCAGGACTTAGCAAGGAAATTTCCTCTTGTGTTCGCTTACCAACTGCTTCTCTATATTCTAGTAATGAATTAAAATCAATAGTGGAGCTTAACAAAGCAATGTCTGCTTCACTCATATCATTGCCAGAATGGGGAAACGAAATATTCATTTTTTCAAGCCAGTTCGTAGTATGTAAAACTTGTTGCTTATTAAGCATTAATATATTCATCGTCATATCTTCAATACGAGTAATATGCCACAAATGCCATGCAATTGAATTACTTGTATCAGGAATCGACACTGGATATTGTCTAAATGTATTTCCATCTAAGTTGGTCACTAGTTCATCTGCTAAGGTAGCTTCGCTCATATGACTAATTGAGGAAGAGTGAAGAAAAGAATGTAAAGATAAGAATAACTGTACGGCTTCTTTGTGTTTTTCTGGATTCAATAGAACTTCTCTAAATTTCTTATGGGTTTCATTCCATTTACGTTGATCCTTACCCACTCAAAATACCCCCCAGTTAATTTTTCCAAAACAAAACTGCTCTTATGTTTAAAAAAATGGTCTGTTCCTATTAATCTCCCAGTTACTCTAATAAACTTCTATGTATGTCAGCCAAAAAACGCCTCACTTAACGAAACGAAGAACATTAGAATAAAGAAACTAAAAGTCATAATAATATTAGAAATCATTGCTATTTTACTTCTCCCAAGGTATCCGCATAAAATACCTAATGGATTGATGATAAATGTTAGTAGCCAATAACTATAACCGTACTCAAAAATAAAATTAGGTATCCACGTAGCAATTCCAATTAGAATGCAAATAACTGATAGTGTCATCCATAGTTTTTTATTATTATTTTGCAATCCTATAACTCCTCTCCTACAACCTCTCCTGAACTAACGCACTTGTTTGTAATAGTGTACTATTTCACAACATGACTAAAAATACATCATAGCGTCATACCAAGAGATGATGTTTATTACTTCCTCTTTAGTGTTTAATGCTCTATAACTAGATGGATGAGTGTTTAAAAAATTGGATGTTCATCCTTCTCATGACAACTAATTGTCTTTATAATAATTATTCAATTTTGATAGCATCTATCAACTTATTTATGTAACCATCGATTATTTGTTGTTTATCCCAGTTATCTTTAAAAGAGGGAAAAATATATGTTTGATACACAGTTAGATAAAAGGCTGGCGCTGCTAATTTTATTAGCTCGTATTCTTTAATCAATTCTTCTTTTGTATTAAACTCAGACCACTTATTTATGTATTCTTCTAATAAAGTTAATGATGTTTCCTTTGAAAAAAAGTGTTCTACTTCATCTAGAATAGAAACGACACTTAAAAATGGGTGTGAAAGAGAACAGTCGGACCAATCATATATAGTCGGCTTTCTATCTTGGACTATAATATTGCCCCCAAAAAAATCCCCATGCTCTAAAGAAAGTGGTAAATTAGTTGATTTTAAAAGGTTTGACATTTTCATTAAAGTAGGGATGCTGTTCATTAATTTATTATATGATTCATTTATAATAGCATTGTCAATAGCTAATTTATTCAATGAATCTTCAAAATAATTTTGAATTATACTTGATACAGGCCTAATAGGACAATTTAACTCTTCCAGTTTATTCCGTTGTATAATTGAATGTTTTTGAATATCTGCCAATCTCAAAATCGATTGTTTCCAATATTCCAGATTATTTGTTCTTCCAAGTAAAGGACCTTGTAACTCCTTCATAATGTACCACTTTTTTTGGCTCTCTATATTAATTATCTCTGGGACATAGGATGGATGATTTTCAAATAAAAAACTACTTATAGACGGTTCGTGTGAAAATATGTCTGGTACTGCCTTAAAATAATAACTTTCTCTCTCGGTATTAACTTTATATAATGCAGACCTTTCCCAACTCCTTACTTGCTCAATTCTAATAGAATCATTTGGGAATTCATTTTTAAGCCATGTTTCCATTTCTTGTCTCCAACCTAACTTAAACCACGGAATGACGGATTGATTCAAAGTAGATAGCCAGTTTTTGAGTATTTCCTTCTCCCAACTACTAAATTCATTTAATTGCTTACTATTCGTAATATGTAACCATCTAGTGTTAGAAGACAATAATTTATCTCGCCATAATAGTTCTACAACATAAACTCGCTGCTTATCCTTTTCGAGATAACATTTTATTACATTTGTCTTTATATTATACTCTTTTTCAAGATAACGATTAATATGGTCAGTTACTGCAACATGTGAAATGATGGATTCATATGAAGGGAGTGAAATAGAATTTGAATCGATACTAACTAATATTGCATTATCTTTTTCAGAGTAAATTATAAACTTATATAATAATTCACTATTCACTTTTCTTTCCACCCTCTTTACTACTATTTGTATTTAAATGTCCCAGTTTGCAGCTTTACTGTGCTATCGCAAGTAGACCTCGATTCTGAAAATCCAGAGAGTAAAAGTGTTTCAGCGTGTAAAGGAGTAATTAAACCATTAAATCAATATCTAAAAGAAGGTAAAGACGCTTCAATTGAGACAACTATCACGATATATTATTTAATATCCTGATGTGGAGGGGAATCAACTTATATTATAGTAACCATTTTTTCAATCTTGACAAATTTTCTTCTAAAAATAATGCATTTTTCTCAATTCCTCGGCGTTTAGACCATCCAATACTATTGAAGGCATCAGTAAATTGATAAAAAGGTAACACATTCTCTAGGTCAATTAATGGTCTGATACTGTTATAGCCTTCTTTATATGCATTATACAAGTTATCATCATAACTTAAAAAATCACGATACAGTTTGGTGAAATCGACTTCTGTTGAACCAAATCTTACGCTTTCAAAATCTATTACACCTGAAACTTTATCATTATCAACAATTATATTTGCTGGACGAAAATCCATATGTACAAAGCTAGGTCCATCTGGAGGGGGAAGTTTTTGTTTCATCTTTTCAATTTTTTCAATGGCTTTTTTATACAATTGTTCATCTAAAATGTCCCTTACATCTTCGGCAAAACTATAAAATTGCTGTTCAACAAAATTAGACCAGTTCGGAAATTCATTTTTTATACCAGTTAACACTTGCTCTGCAAGAGGACGGATAGAATGCATTTCAGCCTGAAGAACCCCAACTTGGAACGCTATTGTTGGTGTATCCATAGTTGTTAACGGTTTCCCCTTTAATTCAGATAATAAAAAAGCACCTGGACAATCCTCATCACCTGTCCAATAATCCATCATTTTAGGAATAGAGACACTTCCTTTTAAAATTTCATAGGCTTCAAACTCTCGCTGATACTTCAATTTTGTAAAAGGAATTTTCAAAAAAACATTCTCACCATTAGACAAAGTACATCTATAAACTGTCGAACTATGAGAGTCCTCAACCTCATTAATTGATAATACCTTCAATCCAAATTGTTGAATGACACGATTTAACATCAAACTTTCCCCCAATCTATAACCAACCTACATCTTGTTGTTGAAAAAACTTATAGAAATATTCTTTTTTTACTAAATCTATAATAAAACATTAAGATTCAAACATTAAATAGTCATAGTATTTTTCCGTCCAGTAGTCAGCCCACTCTCTCCACTCAACATTTGGATGAATATCTTCAAATGTTTTTCCATCAAGTGAGAATTGTGCATTTCCAGCAGGTGTTTCTTTTAAAGCTGGTGAAGAAGTTCCTCCAATAACTTCTCCATCTGAAATCAAAACATTTGCATATGTTTTCCCTGTGGATTCATAAGAGCCACCTTCAGATTTCCAATTATCTAACGGATGATTTTCTATAAGGAAAGTCTCCTCTACTATTTGACTATCTCTAAATTCTTCAAGCTCCGTTTCTTGTACTTGCCATGTTTTTCGCACATGTACCTTTTGTAAATTGGATTCGTAAGCTGATGATACTTGGTCTGATAATGCATAGGAATATAGATTACCTTTATAATTCAACACATTATATCCTTGTGCTTCTATAAATTCCTTTGAAATGAGGGCTGTTTCCGATAATTTTACTTCATCAAATGTTTCTGTCGCTGTGCAGCCAGCAAGTAAGATAATTATGAAAAAAAGTGTAAAAACAACAACTTTTTTTACCATAAAAGCACATCCTTCCTATTTGATGTAAAAAAGAGTCTCAGTTTTTTGAAGTAACCACCCCTTTAGCGACACAAGGGTAGCGATAGCCTGTGCAGCTATCGCTACCGTTAGTTACAAACGAATAATGTTTGTTTAGTAACTCAAAACTACCTTAATTAATCCAAGTAAATCCTTTTTAATATAAATTTATCACGATAATCATATGAATGATAAAGTACATGATAAGACTGGTTTTCATTAAGTTCATCCCATATTCTTACTATCGAACTTTGAAAATACTTTCCATCAATACTAAAAGACAAAGTATCAGTTGGCGCAATCTTAAATACTTTGTCTTCAGTATTGTCTAAACTTTTTGCTATTATTGTATAGTCATTATCATTGTGTTTTAATTCTGTAAATTGAATTACACCATAAAAGATACTGGATGAAAAGAAAAAATATAGAAAACCGATTGTAAATATGATACTAAGTGAAAAAATTATTTTTTTAAATTTGTTCATTTATTATATGATTCCTCCTTCTTATTTACCCTCTTAATTAAGTTGATACATTCTCTCCGTTAGCTTAATAACAAAATCACTTATCTTTTTTACCAATTTGCCCAAACGTATTTAATATCAAGTGTGTAATAATTAACGATAATAAGTAAGCGATAACAGGTTCGGTTGTACCCCATATGGAGACTAAAGAGATAAATAATAAAGTAGCTACACCAAAAAGAATAATTAAATAAAGAAAAACACTAATGATTGCGCTCATCTATAAACACCTCCACTGGCACGAAACTCCCCTTTAGTTTAACATGAATTTCCAAATAAATATCTAACCAAAGGGGATATTTATATCCTAATAGATGTTTTGGGTTCCTTCGGTTTTCTTGCAGGATTATTTTTAATAAATCCTTCATCATTTGCCCATTTAAAAAGTGACTTAACAAAGTGAATCCGATACCCTAAGCTTGCTGGTTTGAGTCGTTCAGAATCCTTCACTAAGTACGCCTTTAAATCCCTATGTTCTATTTCTTCTAATTTTACTTCTTGAGGAAAGTGCTTGACTAATAGATTATATTGAACGGTATAGGCTTTTAATGTTTGTAGTGAATAACCTTCAAGCATCTTATCCGATTGATAGTTCTCCAAAGCTTCCGATAACAACATCATAGTTTCTCCTTAATAGTTTTATTATTGTTTTTGGCAATCTTCAACAATTACAAACTACTAATAATGAAATGAGTTAAAGAAAGACACTGTATCAAGTGATATAGTGTCTGAAATTATTACTATAATGTTGTTATCTGATTGTCACTAACGCTCCCGTTAGCTTAAGTACATTCTTTCACATAAACATTCTAAAATTGTTCTTTTTACTCGCACTAGAAAATGGTGGTCAAAGGACGAACCTTTTTATTCAACTTTTCCAAAAGCAACTTTTCTGTTGTAATTTATTTGTTTGCTATTATTAGAAACCTTTTGGAATTTGTACGTATTCCTTTATCGGTTCGATTGTTATCGATGAAATCGCTCAGAATAACCAAATCGTTCTCTCCCTGACCAAAATCAGGAATGATTGGTGTATGTTTTAGTAAGAATATCAGGTCCTCTGGTCTTTGATAGTAATCAATAGCGTCATATTCAAAAGATTGAACTTTAGTAAAACCAGCTGCTTTCAGGTCTTTTAAATAACTTTCTTTTAAAGCGCCATCGACTTCCCAAAAATTTTGTCCCCGCTTAAAAGCTGTCTTTAAATTTAATTTGTCAGCTTCACTTACTTGCTGTGTTAAAAAAGTTCCGCCGTTTTTTAATACCTTGGCTATTTCGTTTGGTACAAACGGTGCGTGACAGCTTGAAATGACATCAAAAAAACCAGTGGGGAATTGTAAATTATCAGAAGACATTTGGGAAAACCGAACGTTTGGCACTTCTGATTTTTCAAGACTAGATTGAGCCGTTTCCATCATTCCTCTTGATAAATCAATTCCAACTAGGAAAAGTAAAGAAGAAGCGATTCTTAATAAATTTTCTCCTCCGCCTGTGCCAACGTCCAAGAGAATATCCGAACTTTTGCATCTTTTCGTTACTTCTTCGTAAAAATCCCACTTAACCCCTTCAGTTGTAACATTTAATTTACAAAAATCCCAGCCGTTTATTTTTCCAACCTTATCATAAAATTCTAATTCATTCATTTATATGAACCTACCTTTCAAATGTAAAAAGCCAAGAAACATCACAGTGACTTGGCTACACAATTAGAATGACTAACATACACAGTTCCAAGTTTTAGTTTCCGAAAAAGGGCAGACTCCTCCCTTTATAGCTGGTACGTGTTTTTTCCAGCCCGAAAACTAATTACTTCGAACAATACGTAAAGACATTCCACTCACCCCATTTGAAAGAATACTATTATTATAAAACGTTAAGAAAAAATTGTAAAAATAAAACTATCCTTACCGTTCTAAACTCCCCGTTAGTGACACAACGGTAGCGTGGGCTTGTGTAACTATCGCTTACCCATTAGTTGAAAAAGGACGATTACCATTTATGTGAACAAAATTAGCTAATAGGTTCTTCTGTTTCCCTTATAATCATCCATTTCTCGTTAATTAATCTCCAATTTTCAATGGTAAATAACCTTGCTAATATATTTTCATCTTTTACAATCAATAGTTCATAAAACACTACAGCATTTTCGTTATTCCTTAGTCGAATAACTCTATTTTCAAACCTTTTATTGGAACCTAAAAAATGTCTAACCGATTGTTCCATACCATTTAAAGCCTCTTGTTTGGTAAAAAAAGTTGGTTTTTCATTTCCTCTATTAAAAAAGTCTACATAATAATCTTCTGACATTCTATCTACTGCGGATGTATCACCGGAACTCATTGCGTGGTTCCAGTCACTGATAAATTCATCATGCATCTTGGTAAATTCATATAATCGATTTTGTAATTCAAGCATAATTATAACTTCTCCTTTTAATCTTATTATTTGTTTAATTCTATAAAGGTATTTGGTTTCCTCTTTTATACTAATTTAGTGATAAAATCATTAATAGAACAACAAACAATCACATGTGATTTCTGCTGTGAACAAAAAAGGGGTGGGATAATGAAAAAGGCCTGGATCTCAATCACTATTGCAACCGTCATAAGCGGTTTATTGTTTTATGTCATGAACTTAATGACACCATCTGCAGGTATAGACTCAGGAAACGGAAATCCCGCAATAGTATTAATTCCTATATTATTTCCACTGTTTGTTTATTTAGTTTACTCATGGATAAAGGTACTGAAATTTTTCCATATGACCCTTCGAGTGGGAATCAGCACTCTTTTACTAATAACCTTCCATTGGGTCATTGGTTTATATATTCACCGTGTCATGTTTGACAGGCATCGTGAGACTTTAGCTGATGCCTACGAACAACTATTTGGTTATGTGGATTGGGAGTATATTGACCATATAACTTCGTCCTTGTTATCCATACATACCAATAAACTCTATTTTAATCTCAACACTTTTTTCATGTATTTGACACTTTCCATTTTATTATCGGTAGATTTTGTTCTCGTAAAAAAACATTTAAACTTTGGCTCTGTTAAAGACTAGTGTTGATTTTTGACGACAGAGTTGATTGTAGTGAAAGGGCCGAAACTTTATATAAATAGGCACTGGTATATTTTTGATTTCCACTCAGGATGCTCGTTTTCACCACAGGCACGATTGCCAGAAGTGAATGCCAACGAAAAAGTAATCGTCACGGTTGTTTCGAGGGTTTGCTATTTTTCTCAATATGTATTACGGTTAATGTATATACCTTCGTACAAAGGATGATTTAATGGATGCATTAAAACTGGGATTTGCGATATTATTTATAGTATTGATTATTGCATTATCTTTCTCTGTCGTGAGATTAATAGTCTCCCATTTTTTTGATGAGTTTTATCAGAACCTTTACTATAAGTCTAATCGTCTTTTTAAAAAAATTTTTCATAAAAATGTTGGTTAACTCTAAAATGTAGATTGATTCCTCTAAGGGTAAACACCTTGTCTCAATCAGCTCTCCATCGATCACATAATGAGAGAGCCTAAATCTGCACGAAAAGGCCCCCACTACATAGTAGCGGGGGTCATTTTAGCTTATCTTACCATGCCCCAATTTTCTCAAGAACCTAGCTTGTTCATTATATGCACCAAGGTGGGGAGGAAGTTCGCACATTTTTCTCTACTTTATTTTTCTCGCGTGAACCACATATCTGGCATCATTAAATTCATAAGTACAGGTGGAAAGTGTCAATATTTGATCATGTTCCGTTAATTCCACGTCTGTAGAAAAAGCTGATTTTCCCATTAATTCATGGAGAAAATCCATATAATCCCGGTTGGAACGAAAGGATGTGACAATATAATAAAAATCGGTAGTTGTCACATAAGCAGAGAAAATCTCCCATTCCGTTTCATCATAGAGGCTGTGAAAGGTTATGGTGAGATTATCATGGAAGAAATCTTCCTCTTTATAATAGGCCAATTGCTGAAACATGGTTCCATCCCTCATGTTATGACCGTATATAATCGTGTGACGGTCAGATGTGTCCCCATCATTCCTATAATCCATAAAAATACTCCCTGCTCTGGATGGCTCTTTGTCAAAATCGTGCTCAAGATAAAAGTGGTTATTGTCGGTCTTCACCACCGGATAGTCGATGTCTGTGTTCGGTACTGAAATCCAGCCAACAGTATCTGTATTCCGCTCAATCAAAGGAAGGAACTTTTCATTTATGATTGGATCTTCTTCTGTTGGAGCTGTTATACCGTAGTGATTCATCAATGCCACTCCGGTTTTTCCCCGTGATATGCCTTTTACAAGGGGCAGATCATTAACCCTATTGGACGTAACAAACTCTTCCTGAACGGAACTGTAAAGCTGTTTTGTTTGAAAACGATCGTAAAAAAATTCCAAGATGTTGTATAAGGAAAATAGAAGTATAAAGATACTAAGGTACATGACAACTCTTGTTTTATTCATACAAACACCCTATTTTTCAGATTACCAAATGTGAATGAAAGAAAATAGGCTAGGACGAGTGTTATACAAAGAGACTTGAACGAGATGATATGGATACAACTCATATGCTGCAGATTGTTTTGTTCAGATTCTCAATTAAACACTTTCGTGGTGTCCTAGCCCATTCAAAAAACTATAATGTGACAATTAACTACTCCGTCAGTTCCCCTTACGCTTTTACTAACTTTCGTCTAGTAACGTATACTCCGGCTCCTGCAACGAACAAGAGAATACCATATAAGGCGACAGAATTACTTCCAGTTTTCGGATTCTCCGGCTTTTCTTCGTCGTCTACAGGAAGTAACACTGCATCAATCACGTGGATGACACCGTTTGAGGCTTCGATGTCCGCATCGATGATGTTGGAATCATTAACTTTAACTGCCTCTGAGGACACGGTAAAGATGACTTTTTGCCCGTTTAATGTTTCCACTTCCATGCCATCTTCTAAATCCGTGGACATCACTTTTCCAGCAACCACATGGTATAGAAGGATATTTGCCAGGTCTTCACTTTCTAAAAGATCTTCTGCTTTAATGTCCAATTCGTTTAACAATGCTGCGAACGCCTCATCTGTTGGAGCAAACACGGTGAATGGACCGTCACCTTTGAGGGCATCCACTAAGTCTGCTCTTGTACAGCTGCAACTAATGTTTCGAAGATTCCAGCTGAAATGGCAGTTTCCACAATGTCTTTGCTGTCTTCAGAAACAGTATCGTCTTCCTCCGTTCCTTCCGATCCATCACCTAAATCTGGAACTAGCACCGCATCAATGATATGAATGACCCCGTTGGAGGCCTCTACATCAGGAGTAACAACGTTCGCTTCAGTTACTTTCACATCGGAATTAATGGAAATTGTTACGCTTTGCCCGTTCAATGTAGTCGCTTCCATGCCATCCTCTAAATCAGAGGACATCACTTTTCCTTCTACTACATGGTACAAGAGAATATCTGCTAAGTTTTCACTTCCTAATAGATCTGCAGCTTCTATGTTCAAGTCTTGTAGAAGAGCAGCGAACGCCTCATCTGTTGGTGCGAACACAGTAAATGGACCGTCACCTTTGAGGGCATTCACTAAACCGGCAGCCTCCACTGCAGCCACCAAAATATCAAAATCTCCGGCAGCAATAGCAGTATCCACAATATCATCCTCTGCATCAGCAAAAACCCCAATAGTCATCGACGACAATAAAACAAGAGACAAGAACACGATCAAAAGCTTTTTCTTCATCATTTGAACCTTCCTCCTCTTTCTTTGAAAATTTAGAATTTTATATTGCGCAATGATTGTATAACTATAATACAAGTTTTGTAAAGTAAAATGATTCGGTATAACGAATTATTTTTTAAAATAAAAAACTGTCCTTGTTTGGACAGTTTAATGTAAAGGGAATGATGGAGCCTTATGGAGTTAAAATAATATTACCGTTTACCCGTTTCCTTTCGATGGCTTCGTGAGCTCTAGCCGCCTCTTCAAATAGAAACGTTTCTCCAACATATGCCGTAATTTTCTTTTCTTTTAACAAAACACTTATTTCCCCACATGCATTTAGAAGCTCCTGTTTTGGAGTAGTAAAAACAAGGACACCTAATAAGGCGGCATTTTTTTGATTTAACAATCGCCATGGTAAAGTAGGGGAATTGTTGACTGGAGATCCGATCGTCACAATCCTCCCGCCAATTTTGATCATGTTTAAGTCATTCTCCATGTTTTCACTGAGGGACATATCTAATATGACATCGACACCGTCATCATTAGTAAATTCTTTTACTTTTTCCACAATATTTTCCTCTTTATAAAAGATGACGTGATCTGCCCCTGCTCTTAGAGATATTTCACCTTTTTCCGAATTTCCAGCCGTTGTAATGACTTTAGCCCCAGCCGTCTTAGCTAATTGAATCGCTGCATTACCAACAGCACCGGCACCTCCGTATATAAGAACGGTTTCTCCCTCATTCAAGTTCGCCCGATAATATAACGAAAGATGGGCTGTGACATAGGGCATGGCAATGGCTGCTCCTTCCACGTCAGATTTGTGAGACGGGAGAGGAAAAACTTGATCTTCCTTTGCCAAAACATATTCAGCTGCAGTACCACCAATGTTGGTTCCCCAAACTCGATCTCCAACATTTACTTGGGTGACATCTTCTCCAATTTCAGCAATTTCTCCTCCAAGATCAAAATGGGGAATATGAGGGAAGGAAGGGACTTGACGTATTCCTTTTCGGAAATAAGTATCCACCGGATTAACAGCACTTCCACCAACTTTTATCAATACTTCGTTTTTACCCGGGGCAGGTTTTTCCACATCGGCTACAATAAGAACATCAGGACCACCGTACTCTTTATAAACAACCGCTTTCATTTTTCGTTTCCCCTTTCTAAAAAAAAATATAAGATATGGTTCTTTTCGTAAACTTTGTTGAAATGAAAGGCGGCGACTGCCGAGGAAAGCGTCCGCCTGAAGTGTATCCAAGCTATAACAACAATCTATGCGAAAAGAGCCTCATATATATTAATTTTAAAGGGTTTTAGAAAAGAAAGCACGAATATTCTTTTTATTCAGATCCATACATTTTGGAAGGAACATGAAGGAACATGTTGTGTACATGAAAAACCCAAAGGACATATTAAAGACCTTTGAGTTTTAGAAAAATATTATTTACTCGTAATGAACCCTCGTACCACTTGTATAATCAGCTTCACGATGAGTGAGCCCGCCACGATTCATAATTTCTTTCACGATCTCATTATGAATGGTAACACCTTCCGCATTTAAATAAGGGACTACCTGCTGCAGATTGCGATGGAAATAGGCTAATTCCTTTTCGGTCCATTTGTTCTTTGGAACCATCTCCAGTTCTGTCATGTCACGACCAACATACATGTTAATCTCCTCCATGAACTTCTGCCTTGTTTGTGTAGATGATTCGTCTCTATTTTTCCTAGAGATGGCGTCCGATATTCGATATAATAGGAGGGATTATTGGAAAAATAAGTGATTGAGAAATTTATGAGATGTGAGGAGTCTTTACTATGGTTAACTCAGAACAGAAAGTGGCATTAGTGACGGGCAGCAGTCGCGGGATTGGGAAAACAATTGCCATTAAATTAGCAAAAAAAGGATATCGTATTGTCATTAATTACTCTCGGTCCCGACAGAAAGCGGAAGAAACAGCAGAAGAAATACGACAACTAGGTGTAGATGTTATTACCGTGAAAGCCAATATTGCGAAAAAAGAAAAAGTAGAAGAATTATTTCAAACGATTGATGAGCATTTCGGGAGAATTGATATTCTCATTAATAATGCGGCATCAGGTGTTTTACGCCCTGTTTTAGAATTGGAAGAAAGCCATTGGGATTGGACGATGAATATTAATAATAAAGCCATGCTGTTTTGTTCGCAGATGGCGGCAGAAAGAATGAAGAAACAAGGAAGTGGTGGATCCATCGTCAGTTTAAGTTCCTTAGGCTCTCAGCGCTACTTAAAAAACTACACGACAGTTGGAGTTTCAAAGGCTGCAGTGGAAGCATTAACACGATATTTGGCGATCGAATTAGCTCCTTTTAAGATTCGTGTCAATGCCGTTTCAGGTGGAGCGGTGGATACGGATGCACTTACCCATTTTCCAAACCGGGACGAGTTATTAGAGGATGCTAAAAATCGAACTCCAGCAGGGAGAATTGTGGAACCGGATGATTTGGCAAACACTGTCCTATTTTTGGCGTCACCGGAAGCAAAGATGATATGCGGACAGACCATCATCGTCGATGGGGGCATCTCCTTATTAACATAAGAGGTCTGATCATTTTGATAAAGGGAATAACAGGCCGCAGATCAGACCAAACTAATGAGTTACTTTTAGGGATATAGTGAATTTACAGGTTTGCTAAAAATCGAAAAAAATACGAACCAAATTTTAATAAAAAATTTGAATTTTTTATAAGGATAAAAAAATCCCCCAGGGATATTCTAATCTCTGTGGAGGTGATAAGCCATGGCTAGACAACAACAAAACGCGTCTAAAACGAACGCTCAAGAAGTTCGCCGTCAAAATCAACAGTCTGCTCAAGGACAAGGACAAAGCCAAAACTTTGAATTTGCGAGCGAAACTGATGCTCAAGAAGTGCGTCAGCAAAACCAACAGTCTGCTCAGCGTAAGCAACAAGCGTCATCAAAAGGGCAACAACAGTAATACTTGTTAACGATGTCCTTACCCCTTTTCCGATTCGGAAGAAGGGGTATTTTTAATGAAGCCCGTTGTGATTATGATTTTATTAGGGACTATTTTCCACGTAATAGTACAATCGTTTTAAATTTTTCAGAATCAATAGTATAATAAAAAAGAATAGTACAGAAATATATTTCTTATATGCTCGGTGTCAGTAAAGGGTTTAAAAAGGTATATCTAGATTTAAAGGAGTGAATGAATGGAGGGAGGGATTACGTGTTTTTCCGAAAAAACCGTAAGAAAGATACTACCTTGAAGAAGAATCCTGAAGTGTTGAAGATGATCTCTGCTTCCAAAGAAGATGTTAGAAGGGCAGTAAATGCGTATGCATCTTCCATGCGAAAAGGGATTTCCCTTCGAAGTATTATAAAGGACAACCATGAGATTGATGTTGACATGCTGTACTCCTATTTAGGGGGGAAGCCTGACAAATCGTTTTATATGTCTAAGGAGACATTCGAAATCTTCGAAGATCGTGATTATCCTAAGTATATTGATAAATGTCAAATCGCATGCGATCAATACTACCTGGACAAGAATGAAGAACCAGTAACTCCTGGGGATCCTTTAAGGCGCTTAAATTATTTGAAGTTAAAAGATTATTTAGCGGAAAAACCACCATTTGAATTATACTTACATCCATATGATCAAATGGTGACACATCGTCCTCCAAAAGATAAACAATAGAAAGGAGTAAGTCAGTGATTTTTCCCAAAACAGGCAGTAATATTCTAGTACAAAGCTATAAACATAATGGGCTCCTTCATCGAGTTTGGGAAGAAACGATCATACTTAAAGGAACGTCACATGAAGTGATTGGCGGTAATGACAGAATACTGGTTCAGGAATCTGACGGCAGGCAATGGCGCACCCGTGAACCGGCAATATGCTACTTTACTGCTCACCATTGGTTTAATGCAATTGGTATGATTCGAAACGACGGGATATATTATTATTGTAACTTAGGTACTCCGTTTACTTATGATGAAGAGGCGTTAAAATATATTGATTATGACTTAGATATTAAAGTTTTTCCAGATATGACGTATAAGCTCTTAGACGAGGATGAGTTTGCCTTACATAAAAATCAAATGAACTATCCTAAAGAAGTGGAATACATCCTTCGGCGAAGTGTCGATGAACTGGTGTCATGGATTAGTCAGCGAAAGGGACCATTTGAACCTGGTTTTATTGAATACTGGTATGAACGATTTTTACAGTATCGCTAAGGGAGGACACCATAAGCAAATGAGGCCGATTGTTGATTGCCGTACGTGGGCGAACAAATGTAACAAAAATAACAACAATAAGGAAAATAAAATAGACAATAGGAGAGAACGGTTTTTGTTGGAAACCGTCTTTTTCTTTTTCCTGGGGATAATAAAAGTGGTGTCGTTTAGAGATTAGATGGGGTGTTTGTTGTGGACAGTATCAAGAGATATATGACTTTTGTAAAGCCTTATTGGAGACAGATCATTATTACAGTAATCATAGGGATGCTGAAATTTGGGATTCCGTTGATTATCCCATTGATTTTAAAGTATGTCATTGACGATATTATCGGTGCAGAGGGAATGACGACTGGGGAACAAATGACTTCTTTATACTGGTTGATGGGGATCGTCCTGTTCATCTTCGTTTTTTTTCGTCCACCAATAGAATATTATCGGCAATACTTCGCGCAGTGGACTGGAAATAAAATTTTATATGATATTAGGGAGCAATTATTTGATCATTTACAAAAACTAAGTTTGAAGTTTTATTCCAATAAAAAATCAGGGGAAGTTATTTCAAGAGTTATTCATGATGTGGAACAAACAAAGAATTTTATTATAACTGGGATGATGAATATATGGCTTGATTTGTTTACGATTGTCATTGCCATTGCCATCATGCTGACGATGGATGTGTCGCTCACTGTCGTGGCCGTGTTATTATTGCCGTTTTACGGCTTGGCCATAAAATATTTTTACAGTCGCCTGCGGGATTTAACGAGAAAGAGGTCACAAGCGTTGGCGGAAGTTCAAGGTCATTTGCATGAACGGCTACAAGGCATGAATGTGATTCGAAGCTTTGCTTTAGAAGATTATGAACAAGGTGAGTTTGATAAACAAAACAAGAACTTCCTGAATAAAGCGGTGGACCATACGAGATGGAATGCCAAGACGTTTGCGGTGGTGAATACATTAACGGATATTGCTCCTATACTAGTGATTGGCGCAGCAGCTGTGATGGTCATTCAATTTAACTTGACAGTTGGTACGTTGGTTGCCTTTGTGGCATACATGGATCGTCTGTATAATCCCCTTCGCCGCTTGGTAAATTCATCGACGAC
Organism: Evansella tamaricis; assembly: GCF_019042215.1. GTDB lineage: Bacteria > Bacillota > Bacilli > Bacillales > Salisediminibacteriaceae > Evansella > Evansella tamaricis. The sequence goes on from NZ_JAHQCS010000081.1 coordinate 22,812, forward strand.
ACTTACTCAGTCGATTGCATCAATGGACAGGGTTTTTGAACTTATGGATGAAGAATATGACATTGTTGACAAAGAGGATGCAGTTCCTTATTCCTTTCCACAGGGGGAAGTGATCTTCCACAAGGTCAGCTTTAGTTATGATGGGGAGCAGAATGTATTGGACGATATCAGTTTTATTGCTGAGCGGGGGGAGACAATCGCCATTGTGGGAATGAGTGGTGGTGGAAAGAGCACGATTATGAGTTTAATTCCCAGATTTTATGATGTTACTGATGGAAAAATCCTGGTTGATGGGAAGGATATCCGGGATTATCAAATGAGAAGTTTGCGTGATCGAATTGGCATGGTGTTACAGGACAATATTATTTTCAGTGATTCTGTAAGGTTTAATATTCTCATGGGAAACCCTGGAGCAACAGAGGAAGAAGTGGTGGAAGCGGCGAAGGCTGCCAATGCCCATGATTTCATAATGGAACTTCCAGACGGATACGATACGAATATTGGAGAAAGAGGCGTGAAACTTTCAGGCGGGCAAAAACAACGTGTTGCTATTGCACGGGTGTTTTTAAAAAGTCCGGAAATATTGATTTTTGATGAAGCGACGAGTTCGTTAGATCTGGAAAGTGAACATTTGATCCAACAATCCCTATTTCGGTTGGCAGAAAACCGCACCACGTTCATCGTTGCCCATCGTTTGTCCACAATTACTCACGCAGATAAAATTATTGTGATTGAAGACGGACAGTTGCGGGAGATAGGTAGTCATGAGGAGTTAATGCGACGCCAAGGGGCTTATTATGATTTGTTCCAAGTGCAACAACTGACGTGACGAGCCATATGGAGAAAATGGAGATGTCATCGTGAAGAGTGGAGTGCGAGCGAAGATGCAGTGTGAAGACTGCAAGGGAAATAGAGTGGAGGGTTCGGGTAAGGAACCGGGTTCTAGTAATGGTTCGGGTAAGGACTCGGACAAATGGGAGAGGAGCGGAAGGTGAATTGTCCGAACGGAGTGCTAGTTCGGACAAATGGAAGAGGAGCTGCCGCTGAATTGTCCGAACGGAAGGTTAGTTCGGACAAATGAAAGAGGAACGGCCGGTGAATTGTCCGAACGGAAGGTTAGTTCGGACAAATGAAAGAGGA
>NZ_JAHQCS010000082.1 GCF_019042215.1 Evansella tamaricis
GCCTTTAATCCCGCAGGAGTCTACGTATATTTCCTTCGCTATTGTTGTGTATTGTTCGGATTTCCAATTAAACACTTTAGTTATGTCCCAGCCTCATTCTTCTTTATTATTCATTTTTTTGAAAGTCATTAAACCTTAATAAATCACCATATATGATTCGGTCTGAATATTCCAACTGATTCTTCACTTCATCGAAATATGGTTCACACATCATCTTTTCCACTTTCATTTCCTCATCCTTCGAATAGCATAAATCATCTGTATATATATAGTCTTTAGTTATAAAGCTTCCATTCCGTAAGATAACTAAATCCTCCCTATCTTGAGAGAAAAGATTGTTTCCAAATACAACTTGGTTTTCGGCTTTAATTCCTAAGAGGTGAAGTAACGTTGGTCTCAAATCAATTTGACCACCAACAGTATCATTTTTTTCACCAGATAATCCCGGTATGTGTATGATCAGGGGAACTTGTTGAAGTTGGACCTCTATAAATGGGGTCACTTCTTTTCCTAAGTATGTTCCCATTGCCCGATTATGAAAACTTGAAATACCATAATGATCGCCATAGATGACTATGATTGAATCATCATAAAGGTCCTCCTCCTTTAGTCGATCAAAGAATATTTTTATGGCCTCATCCGTATACCTGACCGCTGGGAAATAATTATTTAATGTTTTACTATTTGAATCGAAAGGTTTTATAAACTTATCTTTTTCACCTAACTCAAAAGGAAAATGATTCGTTAATGTAATCAGTTTTACATGGAAAGGCTGTGGCATCTGAACCATGTGCTCTATTGATTGTTCCATAAACTCAATATCTTTTAATCCCCAACCAATACTGTTTTCTTTGTTTATTGAATAATCATCCTCCGTATAAAATCTGTCATATCCCATTTGCTTATACATTGCATCACGATTCCAAAAACTTCCGTTATTAGCGTGTAAAACAGCCGTATAATAGTGATGTTCTCCCAATATCTCAGGTAGGGAATAATATTCATTGCTGGCATGTGTAAAGAAGACAGCACCACGTGCCAAGGGGAATAATGAGTTGTTAATTAAAAATTCGGAGTCAGACGTTTTCCCTTGTGCCGTCTGATGGTAAAACTCCGTAAAATAAAAACTATCTTCGATTAATTCATTTAAAAACGGGGTTATCTCTTCCCCATTAACTGTATTCCCTATGACAAAATTTTGAACAGATTCCGCCGAAATCAATATTACATTTTTCCCTTCTCCTATTCCAAACAAATCTTCAGTGGCATCACCTATATTTTTTTCAAGGTAGCCATTGATCTCCGCCAATTCTTCTTCACTGGCAAAAACCCGTTGTGCCCTCGTATTGGCATGAAGGGTAGCATCGTAAACATGAAAATGATAGATTCCTATATTTTTAACTAACAAAGCACGATCAAATGACCTTGTTAAAAGTAATGGACGCTCAATATTAGCAAGACCAAGATTTAAGACAAAAATGACCGCTACAAAAATAAAATATGGCCGAAGTTGACCGAACGTATGTTTCTTAAAAACTGTTTTCTTTCTCAAACCAAGTATAAGTAAATAAAGAACGATCGGCACGTCGAGTATATAGAGAAAATCATACCAGTTGATTAATGCAAAAATACTTGAACCTAAGTCAGAAACATTTCCCATTAACAAAAGTGGAATCGTAATATAATCGGAAAACTCACGATAATATATCCCATTACCATAAAGAATTACCGTTGTAATAACCATTAACATTATAGTAAATAAAAACTGCTTCCATGGTTTACATGTGAAAATTAAACCAAGAACAACTAACAGGAATGGTAACGGGCTAATAATAAAAATGAGTAATTGCAATGGGTTTTCCATACGTATATTAAAATCAATCAAACCGACAAATAACGTCTTTAGCCAAAACAAAGTGATAATGGAAAAAAGTATTGGCTGCTCCCGTATTAAGTTTTTCATTACGTCCTATCCCCCATAAATATAGTAGAATACTAAAGTAGACGATATGGGATAAGAATTAGTTTCAAAAAAGAAAAACCACTTTATATGTTAATTCAACTTCCTCCCAGAGCACTACACTGATATATTTTTTTCATACACTTTCAAGTGTTGATAAACAAGGCGCAGCAACGGTGTTTCCACACCATATCTCTCAGCCAACAGCAGTAAATATCCTTGGAGATGATCCGCTTCAATAGATGCCCCTTTTTCCAAATCACGGAGCATGGACGACTTCATTTGTGGTGCCTGTTTTTCGAGTATTTGCATCTGTTTTTCCACAATTCCATCCAAGATCGGTGCCCGATGACTTTCCATAATGAGCCTAATTTCCTCAAATAGTTGCTGTATATAAGTTCTCCCCTCCAACGTATCCCGAATTGGTCCAATCGGAGAACGCATTAAGGAAGTGATCCCAGATACGGTTGTGATGAATAAGTACTTATGCCACATCTCCTGTTGAATATTTTCACTTAGGCGGAAATTGGTTTTCGTTCCAGAGAAAACTTGTTCTATTGCTTTTATTTGCTCTGTTCGATGTCCATTCCAATCACCAAATACAAGCTCATGCATTTCACTCGTTTGTATGATAGCTCCGTCTCTATCAAGTGTTGATTCCACAAAACACATCCCCCCGAGAACCTGCTCCGGAGAATAGTAAGCTCGTAATTCCTCCATATGTTCTATTCCATTTAATAGAGGAATAATAAGCGTGTACTCCCTAATAAATGGTTCAATTGTTTTTATAGCACCATCCAAATGATATGCCTTAGTCGCCAGAAATACGACATCAAATGGTTCATCCGACGAAGTGGATTGTATTGTTTTTGGGTGAAGGACAGCATCTCCGTGCGGGCTCTTCAGCACAAGGCCATTTTTATGTAATTGGTCTTGCCGTTTTTCCCTAACTAAAAAAGTAACATCTTCGCCCTTTTCAAGTAATCTTCCACCAAAATACCCTCCAACGGCACCTGCGCCCAATATGAGTATTTTCATCTGTTAGAATCCCCTCTCTACATTGTTCTAGAGATGTTACTTCGACATTGCATAATATTTTTCCTCTAACCTATTCTCGCAGGGTTTTCGACAATAATTTACTAATTTTTTCTAAAAAAATGTTTGCTTAATTTCCTAAATAATTTTACGATTGAAACGGATATATTCACTCGTTTGACAACAAATATGTATTGGAGGTGTTCCTATGGAAATTAAAAATAAAACCATCCCGCTCACAACGAAGTTAAATGTTAAAGAAGGATCTCATATTTTATATTTTTACGAAGACGAAGAACTATATATTGAAAATGCCATTTCATTTATTCTTTCTGCAAAAACACTTAATCAAAAAGTAGTATTTATTGAAAGTGAGGAACACTACCATACCGTCCTTACTCGTCTGGAGAAAAAATTAGACATGGAGACCATTCAGGACATGCTATATTATAAAAATAACTTTGAATTTTACCAAGAATATGGTAATTTTAATTTTAGTCTTGTTCTTAAGCGCTTTAAAGACCTCATCCAACCCTTCTATAATCAAAATATATCTATTCGGGTGTGGGGACATGTGGATTGGTGCGAACAGCCCAATATTAAACATAAATTAAACTGTTATGAGTCGGAAGCGGATTTGACAGTCAGTGAAATGGGATATATGACTTTATGTACATACGACGGCAAGACAGTACCTTCCTATATCCTTGTAGAAATGATGAAAAGTCACCAGTATTTTATGACTGATCACGATTTAGTCAGATCTTCTCTATACAATAACTCCAATGAGACTATCTTCCCTTCCCTTTCCGCCCAAAGAAACATGGAAACTGAGATGGATTTTTACAAACAAAAACTGGATTTTATACACGTAGTGGCTCATGAAGTAAGAAATCCACTGACTGTTATTCAATCTTATGCTTCCCTCTTAAAATCGGAGGTAACCGATGAACATCTCAAACAAAAACTTAGTTTAATAGAAGATTACTCTGTTGCCATTGACCACGAAATCCACCACATCATTCAAACAGAGCAAATGTTCTCGATTGATACATTTTGGAAAAAGAAACTCATTAGTGTTGTACCAGTTATCAAAGAGGTTGTAGAAGTGATGACCAGAAAAGCACGAACTCAAAACATCCTTCTTACATCCTCCCTTGATATGGAGCCAAACGTGATCATTAATGGCAACTTGATGGGTTTTAAACTAATTATCTCCAATTTGCTAAGTAATGCCATAAAATACAGTAATGAAGGGGGTATGGTGAAACTGAAGGGCCATTCGGATCATCAAAAAGTCCTAATTGAGATCATCGACTATGGAATTGGCATGTCCCATGAACAGCAGAATAAGCTATTTGAAAAATATCAAAAACTCAATGAAGAGGAATCAGGTCAAGGAATTGGTCTATATATGGTAAATAAATTAGTGCAGCATTTTGAAGGTAGTATTTCCGTTGAGAGTGAATTAGATAAAGGTACTAACGTAAGAATTGAATTTCCGTTATAATTATCCTGAAATACATAAGAAAAGCGTAATCGCCTAAGATCACGAGCGTAGGGCAGTGGAGGAATGACAACCGAAGTCCGCTCTTTGACTTCGTTGTCATTTCCGAAGTGCCCCGCAGCGAGTAGGCGATGGAGCTAGACAATAAGAAAAGCGTAATCGCCTAAGATCACGAGCGTAGGGCAGTGGAGGAATGACAACCGAAGTCCGCTCTTTGACTTCGTTGTCATTTCCGAAGTGCCCCGCAGCGAGTAGGCGATGGAGCTAGACATGCCCGAACAGACAAAAACTTATAAATTCTGGTGTATCTTTATAAAAAGGATCTACTAATAAAAAAAGGGGATTGAATATGGCGAAATTTTATATAGAAAAATTTAATTTTAATGAGCCAAATGTAATTGAAGAAGAATTTAAAAAACTATTAGCACAACCCATCGAGACTGTAACTCAATTGGAAAACTTCCTAAAAGATCAATCTGATCTTTATGATGCACTTGAAGAAGGATTGAGCGGACATTATATTGATTTTCAATGTCACAGCAATTCCGAAGAACAGAAAAAAACATTTGAACATGATCAAAAATATATTGAACCTATTTTCAAACGATACGATGCCCTATTAGACGAAAAATTCTTAAATTCAGATGCAAAGGACCAGTTAAATCCAGATTATTACGAACAGCTAATCAAAAAAAAGCAGAATGCGAGTGAACTATTCCGAGAAGAAAATGTGGACCTTGAAATTGAAGAGGACCGATTGGCAACGGAATATTTTGAAATAACAGGGGCATTGACAGTAGATTGGGATGGGGAAGAAGTGACCTTAAGCCAACTCCGAACATACTTAGAGGACCCTGACCGTGATATTCGAAGAAAAGCATATCTCTTATTTTCCGATGCATTTCAATCCAAACAGACAGAACTCCAGGCACTGATGAATGAATTAATTACATTGCGACAAAGAAAAGCTGACAATGCAAATTTAAACAACTATCGTGATTATATGTTTAAAAAATACGAGCGTTTTGATTACACACCAGAGGATTGTAAGGAATTAGCTAATGCGGTTCGAAAATACGTAACACCTCTAAAAGAAAAACTTCAAAAGAAACATCAAAAGGAACTTGAAGTAGAGGTTTATCGACCGTGGGATGTCAAGGGCGTTCCCAATGGACAAAAAGCACTTAAACCTTTCCAAAATGCATTAGAACTGATTAACCGTTCTGCATCTATTTTTCATAACCTTGATCCCCGGTTTTCCCAATTAATTCGGGAGATGGACGAAAAAGGGATGCTTGATCTTGAAACAAGGAAAGGGAAAGCACCGGGTGGTTTTTGTAGTCCCCTTCCTGTATCAGAACTGTCGTTTATCTTTATGAATTCCGCCAACAGCCAAAGTGATATGGTAACTTTGCTTCATGAAATGGGGCACTGTATACACAATGATTTTAAAAAGCATCATTCCATTTCGAGTTATCGAGATACTCCAATGGAATCCTCCGAATTAGCAAGTATGACAATGGAGCTCTTCACAATGGATCAATGGTACCATTTTTACGAGTCTGAGAATGACCTTCTTAGGGCTAAAAGAGATCAGTTAAAAGGGATTATTGATTTTCTTCCAGCAGGAATGGTAGTAGATCAATTTCAGCATTGGTTATATGAGAATCCCCATCATACACCGGAGGAGAGAAACCAAAAATATTTCGAGCTGGTTCAAACATTGAATTCCGGTAATGTAAATTATAATGGATATGAGGAAAACATAAAATTACAATGGCTTCCAATCCTACACATCTTTGAGGTACCGTTTTATTATATTGAGTATGTGATCGCACAGTTAGGGGCTGTGCAAATGTATAAACAATACCGTGAAGATCCAAAGATAGCTTTAGAGAACTATAAAAAGGCCTTAAGTTTAGGTAGTTCCAAATCATTACCTGAAGTATACGAGGCGGCAGGAATTCGTTTCGATTTTTCAGAAGAAATGATAGAAGAATTAATGGAGTTTCTAGAAAAGGAATTAGAAGAGTTAGAAGTATAAATTAAAAGGTATAAGAGGCTGGGACATTATTTTGTCCCAGCCTCTATCCATTAGTTAGTCTGCTGACATTTATTAAATAGAAAGTTCTGTGGAGAGTTTTGCAAGTTTCACAATTGGATCAGTCACTTTTGATTCCGGACTGAAAACATAATCAAAATCATGAATGGATATTTCGCTCTTCTCCATCCCTAATGCTTTCCCTGAGATACCTTCCATTAACAGTTCCACAGCTCTACTACCCAATGTTGTTCCTAGAATGCGGTCATAGGCAACTGGTGATCCACCCCGTTGCACATATCCTAATACGGTTACCCGTGGTTCATAATTACTATTTTCAGCAATGTACTTTGCAAACTCCTCCCCACTGCCAACCCCTTCTGCAACAATGACAATACTGTGCTTTTTACCCCTTTGGAACCCCGCCGTTAAGCGATTGATCATCTCCGGTTTTTCTGAGCTATTTTCCGGAATAAAAATACTTTCCGCACCTGTTGCAAGGCCAGACCAAGCAGCAATATCTCCTGCGTCCCGCCCCATCACTTCTATAACAAATATCCGTTCATGGGACGTTGCCGTATCACGGATTTTATCCACAGCTTCCATTACTGTATTTACAGCAGTGCTGAAACCTAATGTATACTCTGTCCCATTGATATCATTGTCAATCGTTCCAGGTAATCCAATCGTTGGTATACCCTTCTTATGTAATTGATTAGCACCACGATAAGAGCCGTCACCACCAATGACTACCAACCCTTCGATGCCATGCTCCTTTAATACCTCCACACCTTTTTGCTGACCCTCTTCCGTTTTGAAACGTTCACTCCTGGCAGAGTATAGGATTGTGCCACCTCGATGTATGATGCTTCCAACATCCTTTAATTCTAATTTTTTTATATCCCCCTCCATTAACCCTTCGTACCCTCGGTAGATACCATAAACTTCCAAACCGTGATAAATCGCTTTCTTTACAACCGCCCTAATGGCCGGGTTCATTCCTGGAGAATCTCCTCCACTTGTCAAAACACCTATTCTTTTCATTTATATACTCCTTTCATTCATCTCATCGTCTTATACCCTTGAAACTTTACAATAGCAAATAAAGGGAAATAAATCCAAGCAAAACTTTCTTTTGTTCTACCCTAATTAGGATAGTGTTTCTTTTGAGTATTATTCTATAACCTATAAAACCATATCTTTCCTATGAATAGTTTCGAAACCAATTGAACAAAATATTTCCAGATACATAAAATTTTATATTATTAGGATGTGTTCAAAATGTCAGAAAATCATAAAAAAGATGGTCAAACGTTTGGTACGAACGTTAGTGGTGCTGGAGATTCATTGGACAAACGGATGGGGACAAATGAAACAGAAGTGACTTTAACAAATAGACAAGGTCATCCTGTAACGGATAACCAAAATATCAGAACAGTTGGTAATCGTGGGCCAACAACTTTAGAAAACTATGATTTCCTTGAAAAAATAAGCCATTTCGATCGAGAAAGAATCCCTGAGCGTGTCGTTCATGCACGAGGAGCAGGTGCCCATGGCTATTTTGAATCGTATGGTACGGTTGGTGACGAACCAGTTTCTAAATATACTCGAGCTAAATTATTTCAAGAGAAGGGAAAGAAAACTCCTGTCTTCGTTCGATTTTCTTCGGTTGTGCATGGGGGACACTCCCCTGAAACGTTACGCGACCCCCGTGGATTCGCTGTTAAATTCTATACAGAAGATGGAAATTGGGATCTCGTTGGAAATAATTTAAAAATATTTTTCATCCGAGATCCCCTAAAATTCCCTGATCTCGTCCATGCTTTTAAACCCGATCCCGTTACAAACTTGCAAGACGGAGAACGAATCTTTGATTTTGTGTCCCAAACGCCAGAGGCAACTCATATGGTAACATTTCTGTTCTCTCCTTGGGGTATTCCAGCGAATTACAGGATGATGCAAGGATCTGGAGTAAACACCTATAAATGGGTGAATAAAGAGGGAAAAGGTCACCTTGTTAAATATCATTGGGAACCAAAACAGGGAATTCGCAATTTAACCCAGCAAGAAGCAGAGGACATTCAAGCGAAGAATTTTAATCATGCCACTCAGGATTTATATGAAGCGATTGAATCTGGAGAATATCCAGAATGGGAATTATTTGTCCAAATCATCAGTGATGATGACCATCCCGAATTAGATTACGATCCATTGGATCCCACGAAATTATGGTATAAAGAAGATGTCCCTTGGCAACCAGTGGGAAAAATGGTGTTAAACAAAAACCCAGAAAATTACTTTGCAGAAGTGGAACAAGCAGCATTCGGTACAGGAGTTTTAGTGGACGGACTAGATTTTTCCGATGATAAGTTACTGCAAGGAAGAACCTTCTCCTACTCTGATACTCAAAGATATCGTGTTGGCTCAAATTATTTGCAATTACCGATTAATGCTCCAAAGAAACACGTTGCCACAAACCAAAGGGATGGGCAAATGGAGTATCGTGTAGACCGAGCACCAAAACAAAACCCCCATGTGAACTATGAGCCTTCCATTATCGGAGGGTTGAAGGAAGCATCTCAAAGTGGAGAAGATCATACCCCATATGTGGAAGGGGAAGTAAAGCGGGAACAAATAGAACGGACCAATAATTTTAAACAAGCAGGTGAAACGTACCGTAGATTCTCCAATTTTGAAAGGGATGAACTCATCTCCAATCTGGTGGATACATTAAAGAGTTGCCGTAAAGAGATCCAAGAACAAATGATAGAGAACTTCACAAATGCAGATCCTGAATACGGACGAAGGGTTGCCGAAGGATTACAGAGTGCAAAAACAGATGAGAATACAACACATCGGGGACCAATTGGTTCAACAGATACTGAAAAAGCAGTTCACCAGGCGGAAGAAGTCAGCCATCCATCTGATCCGTATTAATACTTAGAAAAGAGCTTCCCGCTGGCACCGATAGTATACATCAATGCAAAAAGTCACGAAGAGAGGCTGGTAGAGGAATAGAGGCCTTTGGTCACGAACGAAAGTCACTGCCTCTTCCTCTTCTAGCTTTTTTAGGATGCGTATCCGTCCATCGGGCAAAGCGCCACGTCCTGTGGAATGCCCGATATTAGGACGCCCTGTCCGTCGAGGCAACTCGAAGCATATTCGTGAAGATTTCCTCGTTGAATAGCTTTTTGGCTTCGTTGTGCTCCTGCGATTACTCGTCGCAAGGCAGCAAAAATGCAACTCAAGTAGCAGCCTGCCTGAAGTGATCCGAGCCCGTAGGCGCTGGAGCTAGACAACAATAAGAAACTTATACTTTCTTATCTCTTTTAAAAAGACTAACAAAGTGATGTAACCCCTAAAAGGATAGATTTCACTCAACTTTCGGGGGACAGTAAAGTTTGTTAGTCTTATTTTATTTGTAGATAATTAATGAATAATGGAATCCGAACAACTTAATGACACTTATCGACAGTAACTCTTTTTAACAAGTAATGTGGCTCTCTAAGACCAATGAATTGTAATAATAATTTCACTTGCTATAATAGAAACGTAATTAGTTTATTAATTTTACGGAAAGGTCGTGTACCGTTTTATGGATATCTTTACGTTTCCAGACCCTTCTCAAGACAATATGGCGTACGCTTATATTATTATGATATTTGTTTTTCTGGCAGCATTTATCACCGTGAATCGCCTCAAAAAAGCTACTAAAAAAGCCGAAGAACAGGATAAATTAAACGAAAAACGTTACGAAAGCATAAACAAAGAGGGTACAGACAAATAAAATGTCTATACCCTTAACTTTTTGTTTACGTTTTTAATACATTGGAAATTGACCTGGTTCCTTTTCCAACCTTCAGGCAGAACCTGTTAAAAGCTTTCTGTCAGTGGAGGTACAATTTGTTTTTTTCGGGAAACAACCCCTTTTAACAAAGCTGTATTATTTTCTAATGTAACATTAAAGGCTTTTTCCACAGCAGATTTTGCTTCTCCTACAGCAATTACTTTCGAATCGTTATTTAATATGTCAGTGGCTACAAATAAGAATAAATCGAGACCTTTTTCTTCAACAGTCTTTGTTATGACTGCCTCCAATTCCTCTTTTCTCTCTAAAACTTCGTCCATATCAACAGCATTCACTTGAGCGACTTCTACCTTTTTCCCAGCCATATCAAATTCTTTTGCATCTAGTGAAATAAGCTCATTAACTGATTTATCACTAATATCAGCACCGGCCTTTAACATTTCTAAGCCGTATTCTCCACTGGATACTCCTGCAATTTCAGCTAATTCTTTTGCCGCCTGTAAATCTTCTTCTGTGAAAGTGGGAGATTTAAACAGTAAAGAATCGGATATGATTGCTGATAGCATAAGTCCAGCAATTTCTGTTGGAATCTTTATACCATGTTCCTTAAACATCTTATTTAAAATCGTCGCAGTACAACCTACAGGTTCTGCTCTGTAGTAAAGAGGATCACTCGTCTCAAAATTAGAAATTCGATGATGATCAATTACTTCAATTACACGCACATCTTGAATATCATCTGCACTTTGCTGTCTTTCATTATGATCCACTAAGATAACATTTGTTGCTTCCTTTGCAACGGAAGAAACAAGTCTTGGTACATCCACTTTAAAATAGTCCAAAGCATACTTGGTTTCTCCGTTTATTTCACCTAAACGAACCGCTTCACAATTAACACCCAGTTTTGATTTTAATGTTGCATATGCAATTGCAGAGCATATGGAATCGGTATCTGGATTTTTGTGGCCGAAAATTAATGTATTTTCCATATATAACTCACCCCTTCCATTATGTTCTATCATTTCATTCCAACCAATTCAACTTTTTTTTCGAATTTTTTCATATCGATTTAACCTTCTAGTAGAAATTAACATTATTATTGCACACGGCAATTGAATAGTCTGAAGTAAAAATCAACATTGAACGATAACAGCGCCTAAGAACACGAGCGTAGGGCAGTGCCTCTTCCTCCTCGCGTGCTGCCACTGAAGTATACGCTCGTTGGACAGCGAATTCGAAGAAGTAGCTAGAAGTCCGCTCCTTGACTCCGATTGTCACTTCCGAAGGTGCCAAAACTTATACTTCCTTACGTTTTAAAATAAATATTAACCATTCTCTATGTTACTATAAGGAAAGATAGGAAAATAAGCTAATTTAATTTTAATAAAGGAATGATTCTTATGGCAGATACACATATTTTTTCAAAAGGAGAGGAAATTGCAAACACGATTACCCATGGTATTGGGGCGTTACTCAGTATTGCAGCCCTTGTGTTGTTAATCGTCTTCTCCTCCCTATACGGGACAGTCTGGCATATCGTAAGTTTTACCCTCTACGGAGTTACAATGGTCCTTTTATACACATCGTCTACGTTTGTCCATGCTCTCCCTTTAGGAAAGGCGAAAAACGTTTTCGAAATTCTTGATCATTCATCGATTTACTTTTTTATTGCAGGGACCTATACTCCGTTTTTATTCGTTGCCATTCAAGGGGCTCTCGGATGGTCTTTATTTGGGGTCATGTGGGGACTAGCGATTGCTGGAACCATATTTAAATGCTTTTTCGTAAAAAAATTCTTATTTACTTCCACACTTTTATATGTCCTGATGGGTTGGATGATTGTATTTACCTGGAATCCCATCGTTGACTATTTACCTTCTTATGGATTAACTCTCCTAATTGTTGGTGGGTTACTGTATACATTTGGAGCAATCTTTTATATTTGGAGAGGTTTTAAGTTTCATCATGCCATATGGCATTTATTCGTTATCGGTGGAACAGCGGTCCATTTTTTTGCTGTAATGTCTCTTCTGTAATAGGTAGTAGCAATTACAAAGTTTCTATAATGAAGACAAGACTGTCTGTTCGATATATGGATGCACCTTTTAATATCATATACCTATACTTATTTATACAAAACTAGGACTTTTATATTTTTCCAAATAGTTCTATTTCCTTAAAATTTTTTAAATTATTGCAAAATTCTAGAAATACTGATATTGTTTTCTATAACGAACGAACCTTTTTACAATTAATTCATTTGAGTAGGTGTTCAAATATGGTAGCAGATGGAATCTTATTCTCATTACTTATTGGTTTTTTAAGACGGGGCACTCTACTTGGAATATCTGATTTGAAATTGAAATTCGGTTGGGTTTTCCCTATTCTCCTGATTTTTCAGTTTTCAATTTACCTCTTGCAGGAAAGAATCTATTTTTTAGGAATGATCAGTGGATATCTATACATAGTAGTTTATATTTTAGGACTATTTTTCTTATATATTAACCGCCATCATAAAGGATTCCTATTAATATTTATTGGTGTGTTCCTAAACTTTATTGTGATGGCTGTAAACGGTGGAAGGATGCCTGTATCACTGGAAGCTGCTGCCGTTTTAGATCCAATGTATGCTGATGCTTTAATTAATGGATTATACGCAAAGCATACTCCGTATATAGAATCAACATATCTTGGGTTTTTAGGTGATGTTATACCTATTACAAAGCCCTATCCACGGGACCAAGTAATAAGTATTGGTGACATCATCATGAATATTGGGATTTTTGTTTTTATCCAACACCTCATGCTTAAACATAAACGCGTCAAACAAGTTTCTCCAGCTGCTAAAGTAAATTAGTATAAGGAGGTGACAAAAAGATGAAAAAAGGACAAGCTAGAGGTATCAAAGTTACAAAATTACTTATTAATTTAGCAATTATTAGTTCTGTAGTTGTTGCATTGACATCTGGATTCAAAGTACATTAATATTAGTACAGATAGGAGAAGCGAAATCTTGCTTCTCCTAAAAACATTTAAACGAGAGTGATTGATTATGAAAGATAACAGTGCTGCATTATTAAAAAATCCGTTCAATGTCTACATCATAATAATTTCTATTATTGGGTGCAGTACAGTATTTATCCATGAGAGTTTATCTTTTGAACTAAAAATGAACGACTGGACGATAATTGCTGTATTAATTATCGCAGTTATTATTTTAAATGAATATATGATTATGCTTCCCCCGAAGGGAAACTCCCTTTCATTGGACTCCGCTATCTATATAGCCTCAATGTTTATCTTCGGAATCGAAATAACTTTATATGTTCTTATAATAAGCAGTATCATCTTTGCTTTATACCATCGAAAAATAGTTTGGTGGAAGCATTTATTTAATTTTGCTACTTATTCGATTATGATAAATTCTTCCTTCCTTACTTTTATTTACATTGGGGGACAAGTAGGATCGTTTGATGTGGCATTTCTTCCTTCATACATGTTAGCTCTAGTTAGTTATTTTGCTGCAAACGTGCTATTGGTGGGCATTTATTTTCTTTTATCTGTTTCTGAAGGTTTATTTACAATCTTTAAAGGAATTTTAAAAGATGCCCTTTCCAGTTACTTAATTACACTAGCTCTTGCATTTATCTTAACGATTCTGCTTGAATCTAATCCTGTGTTTGGACTAGTTGTCTTCACCATTGTCATCATATTGCTATCTTTAGTATTCAGACAATATTTCCATTTATACGAAGAAGTTTCCAATAAGGCAAATATAGACTATTTAACTGGTCTCTACAATCATGGTTTTTTTAAAGAGTCATTAGAACAGCACTTCAAATCTCAAGAAGATCAGCGACTTAGTCTTGCAGTTCTAGATCTGGATGACTTTAAAAAATATAATGATCATTATGGTCACCTTCAGGGAGACGAATTGCTTAAGTACTTCGGTACAATATTAAAAACTAATTGTGAAGAAAAAAACTTTATTGTAGCCAGATATGGTGGTGAGGAGTTTTCCATCCTGATGCCTGAGACAAGCATTAATTATGCCTATCAGTTTATGGATGAATTACGCAAAAAGGTGAATGACACTTACTTTAAAGGAGTAGAAATACTTCCACAAGGTTGTTTATCTTTCTCAGGTGGTATTATTGAACGTGATAAATCTATGTTGAAAGCTTCTGAATTCTTAGGTAAAGCAGATAAGGCCATGTACTATGCTAAAGCACAAGGCAAGAATAATATTCATTTATTTGATGAAAATGATCAAAATCAAAAGACACTAGACGATGAAAAGGAACTGGAACATTTAGAGCAACAACTTCGCATTTTTTTATATAAGGACGTAAACACCTATAAACATAGCCGAAGGGTTTATCAATATGCCATACATTTCTCAAAAAAACTCAACCTGAATGAACAAGATAAAAAATTGATCATAATGGGTGCTTTAATCCATGATATTGGCAAACTTGAAATACCTAGGGATATCCTTAATAAAAAAGGGAAACTGGATGCTTTAGAATGGGACATGGTTAAAAAGCATGTTATCTGGGGCAAAGAAATTATTTCTACAAATAAAGATTTAGAGGATTTAATTCCATTAGTAGAATTGCATCATGAGAGATTTGATGGAAAGGGATACCCTTATGGCTTAAAGGGCAGAAGTATACCAAAGCTAGCTCGAATTCTCTGTATAATTGATTCTTTTGATGCCATGACAACAGAACGGCCATATCAGAACACGAAAACATTTAATGAGGCTGTTGAAGAATTAATGGCATGTTCTAACCAGCAATTTGATCCTGACTATGTCATTCCATTTATTGAGATGATCAAAGAGATTTACCCAATGAAATTTAAAGAACCCCCATACAATGATACGAAAATAAGCAGCTAATACTTGCTTAACATTTAAAAAGGTTACCGTTTTATAGGAGGCCACTAAAAAAGTATCTTACAACTTTTTCAGTGTACTCTTTTATAGCGGTAACCTTTTTATGTCTACAGGTGTGGGCCATTTCACTAATTTTAATAGGATTTCCTATTTTTAAACGAATGTCCATACCTAGAGATTTATCCAGCATAAGATATGATCGAAGCTACAAATAAAGGAGCTGATTATAAAATGAGCCATGTAGGGCCAGAAACTAAAACAACAGCAGCAGCACCAGCAACTGGAGCAGGGGCAGCTGGCGGTTTCGCGTTTATCGTTGTCATCTTCGTATTATTAGTAATTATTGGAGCAGTTGTCGTAAGAGCATACTAATTACTGATATACGGATCTATAACGGTAGATAACATCGTATAAAAAGGCAGACCAGTTCCCTTTCCGGTCTGCCTTCACTACTATAAATATCTTTTATGAATTTTTTTCCCATCATAGGTAAACACAATTTTACGGTCCGTAAGAACAGTTTCCATATGAACAGGTCTTCCCCATAGTTGGTAAAGATAAGGCAATGTTTTTTCCAAATAAGTTGTATCTAATTCAATTCCTTCATACTCATGAGTTATATATAATTCTCCATTCCTCAAATGATCTCCATCCGTCACCACTAAGTAAGGAAATCCACCGTTTACTCGACTACTGATAAGCTGATCCCTGACATTCTCCCACTCCTTATCAACGACCTTATACTCCCTTCCTTTTTTCTGGAACAAATACATATCTTCATTCAATACGAGATCTTTCGTTAAATAGTTACGGATAAAGGAGATATCCGCTTCTATTTCGCGCACCTCAAAAATCTTTTCCCGTCCGCTATTTGGTTTTACACTTTGTCGTTTCTGCATCTCATCTGTTGGATTATCGTACCTCTCTTCAATGTCTTCAAATATTTTTAGACCAACATAATAAGGATTTATCTGGGTTTTCGATGGCTGGACCACTCCTGCATTCAGTTTTGCAAATTCCACTGTCTCTTCTGTCGTCAGATCCAGTTCTCGTAATATTCGCTGATGCCAGTAGGATGCCCACCCTTCATTCATAATTTTCGTTTCTAATTGTGGCCAAAAATATAGCATCTCTTCCCTCATCATCGTTAAAATATCACGTTGCCAGTCTTCAAGCTCACGGCTATATTCTTCAATAAATAGTAATAAATCCTTTTCCGGTTGAGGGGGGAATTTCTTTTTTCGTTTCTGCCTATTAGAAGGTTGTTCCTTCGTTTTTTCATCATCTAAAGACCACAAATCATCATAAGGTGACTCCTTTTCATCTTCTTCTGTATCCTGCCAAATATCCTCAACAGACCAGGACAACTTCGGTCTCACGATACTTGGGTCTATATGTTCTTGAATCGCAAGGACAGCGTCCAAAAATTTCTCGACTTCTTCCCTTCCATGAACCATCTCATAATGGGCAACTCGTTCTGCTGTAGCCGTCATACTCTCCACCATGTCGCGCCTTGTGTTCATAAAGCGGACATTGTTCTTAAAAAAGTCACAGTGTGCCAAAACGTGGGCAATGATTAACTTATTTTGAATCATCGTATTGGAATCAAGCAAAAATGCGTAACAAGGATTAGAATTAATAACCAATTCATAAATTTTACTTAATCCAAGATCATACTGAAGTTTCATTTTATGAAATTGTTTTCCAAAACTCCAATGGGAAAATCGTGTCGGCATACCATACGCCCCAAATGTATAGATGATATCAGCGGGACAAATTTCATATCTCATTGGGTAAAAATCTAAACCAAAACCTTCCGCGATTTCTGTTATTTCATCAATTGCAGATACCAACTCTTTTGATTCTGAATTCATCCCCAAACCTCCAATCTTTTCTAATAGCTTATGAGATTCCAACGAATATAATGAAAAAAATAATTTATTTACCACCTTCTATATTATTTTTATATATTTCGTATCTCGAAGGATTGACCATCTAAATCTAGTAAACTAGTCTGGTTTGGTAGTGGAAGAATATGTAACATCGATAGAGCGATTCCATATACGATTTAAACACTCATCCCTCCTAAGGTTTTACTGGTTTTTGCCTACATTTTGAAAGCGCTTCAAAAAAATTTACAAATCTTTTTTTCGAAAAATGTTTTTCCTTACGTACCAATAATGTAAGCGTTTCCTGTTTCCACTAATCAAAATAAATGTCAGAAAATTTGTCATTAGCCTGTTGACCTTGATGAAAAATGGGGTTATTATTGGCGACAATATAATAATTTTCAAATAATTCGAACAGAAGATTAAAGGTATAATTTTTCTTCCCTTTAGAACCAGTAAAAGTAAAATAAAAAAAGGTTTTGAGGGGTTCAGTGTCAAATTATACTTTAATACTTTACAGTAGACTATTAGGGAAAGGAGTGTACGTATGAGCAGTCAGTGGATTTTTTTAGGCGATCAATTTGTGAAAAAGGAAGATGCCGTTGTTTCTGTGTATGACCATGGTTTTTTATATGGAGACGGGGTGTTCGAAGGTATTAGAGTATATAACGGAAACATCTTTAAACTTGATGAGCATCTTAATCGGTTATATGATTCTGCACAATCCATCATGTTACGAGTTCCATACACAAAGGAGGAATTACAACAGATTATTGTGGACACAGTGCGGAAAAATAATTTAGATAGTGCCTATATCCGTGTTGTTGTATCCCGCGGTCCTGGCAATCTCGGCCTTGATCCAAGACATTGCTCAAACCCGCGTTTAATTGTCATTGCGGAACAACTCGCTCTCTATCCTAAAGAACTTTATGAACGGGGAATACGGGTTGCATCTGTTCCAAGCAGACGTAATCGGCCAGACGTATTAAGTCCTCAAATCAAATCATTAAATTATTTAAACAATATTCTAGTCAAAATGGAAGCAAACCTAACCGGAGTTGATGAAGCTCTAATGTTAAATGATCAAGGTTATGTTACGGAAGGGTCTGCCGACAATATTTTCATCATAAAAAATGGCACAATCTATACTCCACCTGTTTATTTAGGAGCTTTAGAAGGTATTACCCGGAACGCAATAATCGACTTAGCAAAGGCTAATGGCTATGAGATCAAGGAGTCCCCTTTTACTCGACATGATGTCTATATAGCTGATGAAGTCTTCCTAACCGGAACAGCCGTAGAAGTTATCGCTGTTATTGATGTGGATGGACGAAAAATAGCAAATGGAAAACCAGGTCCTATCACAAATCACTTATTAGAGGATTTCCGAAGAATAGTTACAATCGATGGGGTTCAATGTTATCCCACATCGTCAAACAGTGCAGTAGTTTAGGGGACGTTTTGAGGAGGTCAAACATGCGAAGCAATATGATTAAACAAGGTATAGACCGGGCACCACACCGAAGTCTATTACACGCAACAGGAGTTAAAGGAAAAGATCTAGATAAACCATTTATCGGAGTTTGTAACTCGTATATAGATATTATTCCAGGACATATGCATCTTAACCGTTTCGCAGAAGTTGTGAAGGAGGCGATTCGTGAAGCTGGAGGAATTCCATTTGAGTTCAATACAATCGGAGTAGATGATGGAATTGCAATGGGCCATATTGGAATGCGGTATTCCCTTCCAAGCAGAGAGATTATTGCAGATAGTGCTGAAACTGTCATTAACGCCCATTGGTTTGACGGGGTATTTTATATACCTAACTGTGATAAGATCACACCTGGAATGCTGATGGCAGCAGCCAGAACAAACGTCCCTTCTGTTTTTGTCTCAGGGGGACCGATGGAAGCTGGTTTATCTAAAAGCGGTAAAAATTTATCCCTTGTTTCCGTTTTTGAAGGTGTCGGAGCATATCATCAAGGATCTTTGACAGAAGAAGAATTGATTGAATTGGAATCCCTTGCTTGTCCCACGTGTGGATCCTGCTCAGGAATGTTTACAGCAAACTCCATGAACTCATTAATGGAAATGCTAGGCTTAACCGTACCTGGTAATGGAACCATCGTAGCCACTTCAGATGAACGGCATGATTTAATCCGACAAGCAGCAACACATCTAATGGAACTAGTTAAGAATGATCTTAAACCAAGGGATATATTAACGAAAGAAACTTTTGACAATGCTTTTGCATTAGATATGGCAATGGGTGGTTCAACGAATACCGTTCTCCATACACTAGCCATTGCTCATGAGGCTGGAATTGAATACGATTTGCACGATATTAACCGAATCGCTGAAAAAGTGCCTTACCTTTCTAAAATAAGCCCAGCATCTGATTTTTCAATGCATGATGTTCATAAGGCAGGCGGCGTAAGTGCCATCATCAATGAACTTTGTCAAATTGAAGGATTAATTCACAAAGAGAGAATTACTGTTACAGGTAAATCCATCTACGAAAATGTGAAAGATGCTAAGATTATAGATGAAAAAGTAATTCGTCCAAAAGAAAATCCATACAGTCCCGTTGGCGGTCTATCCATCCTTCATGGAAACTTAGCTCCAGACGGTGGCGTCATAAAAGTGGGGGCAGTTGACCCTTCCATCAAATCATTTGTCGGTGAAGCGATTATATTCGAATCTCAAGATGATGCGCAAGCTGGAATAAACAACGGAACTGTTAAAGCCGGTCACGTTGTAGTTATTCGCTACGAAGGTCCAAAAGGTGGACCAGGAATGCCTGAGATGTTAGCTCCAACTTCTGCTATTGCCGGCAGAGGATTAGATAAAGAAGTTGCACTTATCACTGATGGAAGATTTTCCGGGGCAAGCCGGGGAATATCAATTGGACATATTTCCCCCGAGGCAGCGGAAGGTGGACCGATCGCTTTTGTAAATAATGGGGACCGAATTGCCATTGACCTAGAAAAACGCTCTATCGAGCTACTCGTTGATGAGGATGAATTAGAGGCAAGGAAACAAGATTGGAAGAAACCAGAACCAAAAATTAAAACGGGATATTTAGCCAAATATGCCAAACTTGTTACCTCCGCGAATACTGGGGGAGTAATGAAAATCTAATTTTTATAATCTGGTAGCATTTATCAATCAGAAATTGACTTTTATGACTTTAGCAAAATCAACACTGAATAAAAGATAAAACAATTTAAAATTTAAATCGATGACGGGAATAAAGGAATAAATTCATGTATTCACAGAGAGCCGGGGTTGCTGGAAGCCCGGAAATACATCTTATTCCGACATCATCCCTGAGTGTTAAGCTGAACGGTCATCCCTATTAGGCTTAATCAGGTGTTCGACGGAACACCTGTTACCAAAAGAAGCATTACCTTCATCAAGGCATGCTTCCTAAGACAGTGTTCGCGAGGATACTGTGAAACCGGGTGGTACCGTGAAAAGAGAAAGGTCTTTTCTCCCCGTTTATTCTGCATTTTTGCAGTCTATTTGGGAAGAATTGGACCTTTTTTTATACTTTTTTATCACTTGCGCTAAAGGGATAAAGATTATAATATGGCTCGGTAATTCAAGTGCGGCCATTTGATGATGATCAGCGAATGAAACAGTTCAAACGAATTTTTAAGGAAGATAATTGAAGTCTCAAACATTTACTTTTAGGAGGGATTAAAACGTGAGAGTAGAAACGAAGCCGGTCTTACAGACTGGTAAAGAGGTTGGATCAGAGTTGAAAACTGGTGCGGATCTTCTAGTGAAATCATTGATTGAAGAAAACGTAGAAACGATTTTTGGATACCCAGGTGGCGCAGTTTTACCCATTTATGACGCCTTATATCGCGCAAAGGACGCATTTGACCATATTTTAACCAGACATGAACAAGGAGCGATCCACGCAGCAGAAGGGTATGCACGGGTATCAGGGAAACCTGGTGTGGTCATCGCCACGTCAGGTCCTGGAGCGACTAATTTAGTAACAGGAATTGCCGATGCTATGATGGATTCATTACCTCTTGTCGTCTTTACAGGCCAAGTGGCACGGGGAGTAATTGGAACAGATGCCTTCCAAGAGGCTGATGTTATCGGTATTACCACCCCAATCACAAAACATAACTACCAAGTACAATCGATCAGTGACTTGCCGAGAATTGTAAAAGAAGCATTTCATATCGCATCTACAGGAAGACCTGGCCCTGTTGTAGTGGATATCCCTAAAGATATATCAGCGTCCCCATGTAATGGAACGTATGATAATAGTTTTCATCTTCCAGGATATCACCCAACCATCAAACCTAACCCGTTGCAAATTAAGAAGTTGGCAGATGCGCTAACAAAAGCCAAGAAGCCTTTAATTCTAGCCGGAGCAGGAATTATACACGGAAAAGCAGCGAATCTTCTGAGAGAATTTGCTGTTAAAAATAACCTTCCTGTCACCACAACTTTATTAGGCTTAGGTAGTTTTCCTGCCTCTAATCCCCTTTCATTAGGAATGGCAGGAATGCACGGAACTTACTCAGCAAACATGGCTTTGTATGAATGTGACCTATTAATTAATATTGGTGCAAGGTTTGATGATAGACTAACTGGAAATCTAGCTCATTTTGCTCCAAATGCTGTCGTTTCTCATATCGATATCGACCCTGCTGAGATTGGAAAAAATGTAGCAACACAAATCCCAATCGTGTCAGATGCCAACGCAGCTTTACAGCAATTACTTGTGGTTGTGAAGGAAACGGCAGACCATCAAGAGTGGTTAAACCTTTTAAACGAGAATAAAGAAAACTATCCACTCTGGTATAAAAACCCAAAACAGGAACTCCTTCCTCAATGGGTTATGAAAGTACTACACGAAGTGACAAATGGCGATGCCATCATTACGACCGATGTGGGACAGCATCAGATGTGGGCTGCACAGTATTACACTTTTAGTGAGCCGAATAAATGGGTCACTTCTGGAGGTCTAGGTACAATGGGATTTGGCTTCCCTGCCGCCATTGGTGCTCAGCTAGCTGCTCCAGACAAAACCGTTGTTGCCGTTGTTGGGGATGGGGGATTCCAGATGACCCTACAAGAATTATCAGTTCTTCAAGAAAAAAGGCTTCCAGTTAAAGTAATTATTGTTAATAACGGAGCCTTGGGGATGGTAAGACAATGGCAGGAGACTTTTTATGAAGGACGTTATTCAGAATCATTGTTAAGCATTCAACCAGATTTCGTCAAACTTGCGGACAGCTACGATATTCGAGGATATAAGATTGAGAGCCAAGAACAGCTTGAAACTATTTTCCCTGAAGTTTTTGCCTACGTTGGCCCTGTTGTTGTGGACTGTCGCGTTCTTCAACAGGAAAATGTGTACCCTATGATTGCACCAGGTAAAGGGATAAACGAAATGATAGGGGTGAAACCATGAAACGAATCATCACAGCAGTCGTCCAGAACCGAAGCGGGGTTTTAAACCGTGTCACCGGGCTACTCCAAAAAAGACAATTTAATATTGAAAGTATATCCGTCGGTCATACAGAGACGGAAGGGATTTCAAAGATGACTCTCGTAGTTGACGTGGAAGATAATCAAAAGCTGGAACAACTTACAAAACAATTAAATAAACAGATAGATGTTTTAAAAGTTTCTGACATCACAGATAAAGCCATCGTTGCCCGCGAATTAGCGCTGATAAAAGTAGTGAGCACCGGGCAATTGCGTCAAGAAATACAAGGAATTATTGAACCATTCCGAGCATCCATTATCGATGTGAGTAAAGACAGCCTTACTGTTCAAGTAACGGGAAAACCTGAAAAATTAGAAGCATTAATTGATCTACTCCGTCCTTACGGGATAAAAGAACTTTCAAGAACAGGGGTTACTGCCTTCCTTCGGGGACACCAGCCTTCTGTCACTGAAATAAATACGTATTCACTACTAAAATAATTTAAAAAACAGAGAGGATGTTTTTACAATGACAAAAGTACTTTATCATAACGACGTGCAAGAAGAGGTTTTACAATCGAAAAAAATCGCAGTAATCGGCTATGGATCCCAAGGTCACGCCCATGCTCTAAACCTAAAGGAGAGCGGCTTTGATGTTGTCGTTGGATTAAGACCAGGGAAATCATGGGATAAAGCAGTGGAAGATGGAGTTCAAGTTGTTTCCGTTGCAGATGCAACTGCTCAAGCAGATGTGGTCATGGTTCTTCTACCGGATGAGTTACAGCCAAAAGTGTATGAAGAAAGTATTAAACCAAATTTGCAACCGGGGAATGCACTAGCCTTTGCACATGGTTTCAACATTCACTTTAACCAAATTGTTCCTCCCGATAATGTGGATGTATTCTTAGTGGCACCAAAAGGTCCTGGTCATCTCGTTCGCCGTACATTTGAAGAAGGTGCTGGAGTTCCTGCTCTTTATGGGATTTATCAGGATTGTTCGGGCGAAGCAAAGCAACTTGCATTAGCCTATGCAAAAGGTGTTGGTGCAGGTCGTGCTGGTATTCTTGAAACTTCTTTCCAGGAGGAAACGGAAACGGATTTATTCGGAGAACAGGCTGTCCTTTGCGGAGGATTAACAAGTCTTGTAAAAGCAGGGTTTGAAACATTAACAGAAGCAGGGTATCAGCCGGAAGTTGCCTATTTTGAATGCTTACACGAATTAAAACTAATTGTAGACCTTATGTATGAAGGTGGTCTTGAAGGAATGCGCTATTCCATTTCTGACACAGCACAATGGGGTGACTTCGTTAGCGGACCACGAGTGGTAAACGAAGAAACGAAGGCCCGAATGAAAGAAGTGTTAACTGATATTCAAACTGGTGTATTCGCTAAAGGATGGATTCTTGAAAACCAAGCTAACCGCCCACAATTTAATGCAGTTAACCAAAAGGAAAGCACTCATCCAATTGAAAAGGTAGGTCGAGAACTCCGTGAGTTAATGCCATTTGTAAAAAAACAGGTAAACTCTAAAAAGGAAGTGGTATCTAATGCCTCAAATTAACATCTTTGATACAACACTCAGAGATGGTGAACAGTCCCCGGGAGTTAACTTAAATCAATTGGAAAAACTTGAAATTGCAAAGCAATTAGAACGGTTTGGAGTAGATATCATGGAGGCAGGATTCCCTGCTTCCTCCCAAGGGGATTTTGAAGGGGTCCGTAATATAGCACGAACAATTAAAAATGCGTCTGTAACAGGTTTAGCAAGGGCCACAACGTCGGATATTGATATCGCCTGGGATGCTCTAAAAGATGCTGCTGAACCTAGACTGCACATCTTCTTAGCAACTTCTCCCATTCATATGACTTATAAATTGAAAAAAACTCCAGAAGAAATTGTCCAAATTGCTGTTAATATGGTCCGTTATGCAAGGGATAAATTTCCACATGTGGAATGGTCAGCAGAAGACGCATCAAGATCTGATAAAGATTTCCTAGTAAAAATTATTGAAAAAGTAATTGATGCAGGTGCAACAGTAATTAATTTACCTGATACTGTGGGCTACACCACTCCAGAAGAATATGGAGCCCTTTTCCGCTATGTGCGGGAAAACGTCCGAAATATTGACCAAGTTGCCTTATCTGCCCATTGTCACGATGACCTTGGTATGGCTGTTGCTAATTCGATCGCTGCCATCCAAAACGGTGCCACACAAATTGAAGGAACAATCAATGGGATTGGGGAGCGTGCCGGAAATGCCTCTTTAGAAGAAGTGGCCGTTGCCTTAAACATTAGACACGATAAGTATCCTTTCACAACCAATTTAGTTCTAAAGGAAATCAAACGAACGAGTGATCTAGTTAGTAAGTTAACCGGAATGGCTGTTCCTGCAAATAAAGCAGTGGTTGGACGAAATGCATTTGCACATGAATCGGGTATTCATCAAGATGGTGTATTAAAGAATGCATCAACTTATGAAATTATCACTCCTGAATTAGTAGGTATTCAGTCAAACAATCTAGTTCTTGGTAAACATTCCGGGCGCCATGCCTTCAAAGATAAAATTGAACAACTTGGCTACCATCTATCAGACGAAAAATTAATCGAGGCCTTCAAAGCTTTTAAACTGCTCACTGACCGGAAAAAGGAAGTCACCGATGATGATCTGTTTACGATTTTAACTGACATACAAACAGATATGACAAATGTGAAGAAATACGAATTAATCGCTTTCCAAGTTCACTATGGTTCATCAAATCTTCCGACAGCAACAGTGGCTTTAACCACTCCAGAAGGTCAACGTACAGAAACAGCCTGTACCGGTCAAGGAAGTGTAGAGGCCCTTTATAACACGCTGGAAGCGCTGGTGGAAGAAAAAATTCATCTTACTGATTTTCATCTTAGTTCGGTCGGACGTGGACGGGATGCACTCGCACAAGTCCATGTAAAAATGACCGTAAATGGTCAGGAAGTAAGTGGCCGTGGGTCAGCACAAGATGTTTTGGAAGCCTCTGTAAAAGCATTTTTAAATGGAGTGAATCGAGTGTTTTATAAGCATCATAACGTTCAGAAAGTGGAATCTGCCCAATTATAATTTTATTGGTTAGAAGTAGCCCTTTCTTAAGGGCTCTTCTTAAATTAAGTTTTCAGAGTTTTTAAATAATAATAGGAGGTTATCAGCAAATGAAAAAACACATTGTATTACTTCCAGGTGATGGAATTGGTCAAGAAGTCATTACTTCTGCACAAGAAGTGTTAAATGCCGTTGCGGAAGAATTCGATCATTCTTTTACCTTTGACACCAAAGACATTGGGGGATCTGCTGTTGACCTGCATGGAACCCCCCTCCCCCAAGACACGGTGGATGCCTGTAAAAACGCAGATGCTGTTTTATTAGGTGCTGTTGGTGGTCCAAAATGGGATCAACTCCCTTCTCACTTACGTCCGGAAAAAGGGTTACTTGGAATACGGAAAGAATTGGACTTATTCGCTAATTTGAGGCCCATTAAAGGATTTCCAAAGTTACTTCATGCATCACCATTAAAAGAACATGTGGTGAAAGGGAGCGACCTTCTCATCGTCCGTGAACTGACTGGTGGCTTATACTTTGGAACTCCAAGTGAACGCCGTGATAACGGTCATTCTGTCGTCGATACCCTTGCTTACACCAGAACAGAGATTGAAAGAATTGTTGATAAAGCCTTCCAATGTGCCCAACTGCGAAGAAAACAATTAACTTCGGTTGATAAAGCAAATGTACTGGAATCTAGTAAACTCTGGAGAGAAATTGTAGATGAGAAGAGTTCCCAATACCCTGATGTGACTGTAGAACACCAATTAGTTGATTCTGCTGCTATGAAGTTAATTACAAATCCAACTGCATTCGATGTCATTGTAACGGAAAACATGTTTGGTGATATTTTGAGTGACGAGGCATCTGTACTAACAGGGTCATTAGGAATGCTCCCTTCTGCAAGTCTACGATCAGATAATTTTGGGTTATATGAACCAGTACACGGATCTGCACCTGACATTGCAGGTTTAGGATTGGCAAATCCACTGGCCATGATTTTATCAGCAGCATTAATGTTGCGCTATTCTTTCCAATTAGAAGACGAGGCAAAGCTAATTGAAGATGCCGTTCAATCCGTTCTTGATGACGGCTATCATACTAGTGACCTTCAATTGGAAGGTGGTCAAAAATTAGGTACAAAGGAGATGACTGTTCAAATCGTTGAATACATCAAATCTCAAAGTACCACAAACAGTATTTTAAATTGCTATGTTTAATTTTTCAGCGTTCATTTCGAGGAAAGATTGTATTTTGGAAGAGTGCTTTCAAATTAGTTTTCTTGTCTCGTTTGAATATTGATAAACCGGAATGAAGTTTGGCAGATTGTCAATTTATTAATGTTTTATCTATCAGCAAATTCAATTAAGGCAAGTTTATTGCTTGAAGGAGGTATTAGGATGGAACCAAAAACGATAGTGGAAAAAATATGGGAACAACATATTGTGCACCAAGAACAGGATAAACCTGATTTATTGTATATTGACCTACACCTTGTCCATGAAGTAACTTCTCCTCAAGCTTTTGAAGGGTTACGAATGAAAGATCGAAAGGTGCGGAGACCGGACTTAACATTTGCAACAATGGACCATAATGTTCCTACATTAGACAGATATTTTATTAAAGATCCCGTATCCAAAAAACAAATGGATACATTAAAAGATAACTGTGAAGAATTTGATATTCCATTAGCAGATATTGATCATCCAGATCAAGGAATTGTTCATGTCATTGGTCCTGAGCTTGGTTTAACACAACCTGGTAAAACGATTGTATGTGGAGATAGCCATACGTCTACCCACGGAGCTTTTGGTGCACTAGCATTTGGTATAGGTACAAGTGAAGTAGAGCACGTTTTGGCAACACAAACACTGTGGCAGGCACCACCAAAAACACTTAATGTAAAAGTTACTGGAGAGTTGGGTACTGGGGTCACTGCAAAAGACTTGATATTGGCCATCATTGCGAAGTTCGGTGTTCGGTTTGGAACTGGTTATGTCATTGAATACACCGGCGACGCCATCCGCTCCCTGTCTATGGAAGAGCGTATGACAGTTTGTAATATGTCCATTGAGGCAGGAGCAAGAGCGGGATTAATCAGTCCTGATGAGACTACTGTCCAATTCCTGAAGGGAAAACGGTTTGTTCCACAAGGAGAGGATTTTGATAAGGCTGCTGCTAGATGGAAAGCTCTTGCAACAGACCCAGGTGCTCAATATGATGCCACCGTTGAAATTGAAGCATCCGAGATAGAACCTCAAGTAAGTTGGGGAACGAATCCAGGGATGTGTATCCCAGTTACTGCATCTATACCGAATCCGGATACTGCCTCATCCCAGAGTGATAAAGAAGAAATCGAACGGGCTCTGGAATACATGGGTTTAGAGGCTGATCAGCCAATTACATCTGTAAAAATCGACCATGTTTTTATTGGATCATGTACGAATTCCCGTCTCAGTGATTTGCGGAGAGCAGCAGATGTAGTTCGAGGGAAAAAAGTAAATTCCAACGTTAAGGCTATTGTTGTACCAGGTTCTCAGACCGTGAAATTACTTGCGGAAGCCGAAGGATTAAACAAAATTTTTACCGATGCGGGCTTTGAATGGCGTGAAGCTGGCTGCAGTATGTGCCTTGCTATGAATGACGATATCGTGCCTTACGGAGAACGTTGTGCATCCACATCCAACCGTAACTTTGAAGGCAGACAAGGGAATGGTGCCAGAACTCACCTAGTAAGTCCTGAAATGGCAGCAGCAGCAGCTATCGAAGGTCACTTCGTAGATGTTCGCAACTATACTATCCCAAGTTTCACATAAAGAAAGGAGTGTAATAATATGGAACCAATTCGACAACATAAGGGACTTGTTTACCCTTTAAACAGAGCAAATGTGGATACAGATCAAATTATCCCAAAACAATTTTTAAAGAGAATTGAACGTCAAGGGTTTGGACAATTTCTATTTTATAATTGGCGTTTTGATGATGATGGGACGGTACGCGAGAATTTCAACTTGAATGATCGGAAGTATGACGGTGCATCTATTTTAGTTGCTGGGGAAAACTTTGGCTGTGGATCCTCCAGGGAGCATGCCCCTTGGGCACTACTTGACTACGGATTTAAAGTCGTTATCGCTCCAAGTTTTGCAGATATATTCTTTAATAACTGTGTAAAAAACGGTATCCTTCCCGTCAAGTTGTCTCTGTCAGAAACGGAAACTTTGCTAAAACGTGCCGAGGAAGAACAATTTGTTTTAACTGTTGATCTTGCGGAAGAAAAAGTTTATGATACTTCTTCCGACTTCAAAGCAACATTTTCATTGTCCCCTTATCAGCGAGAAATGCTCTTAAATGGATGGGATGAAATAGCTGTAACTTTAACACATTCATCTAAAATTGATGACTATGAAGTAAAAACCGGTACTGTAGAGGTACATTAAGGTTCAGTATGGTCCAATATGAGTTGATATGGGTTGATATGGGTTGATATGGTGTAGTATGAGTTGATATGGTCCGATAAGGTCCGATATGAATTGATATGGTCTAATATGGTGCAGTATGGTGCAATATGCTCCAGCTGTCTTACACACAAACATTACTTGATAAACTTAGGTAATTATGGCCTTTATATGGTCGAGATTAAGGAGGTTCACTTTTTAGTGAACCTCCTTTGTGTCGATAGTATTTGGTGTTCGGTGTTCGGTGTTCGGTGTTCGGTGTTCGGTGTTCGGTGTTCGGTGTTCGGTGTTCGGTGTTCGGTGTTCGGTGTTCGGTGTTCGGTGTTCGGTGTTCGGTGTTCGGCAGTTGTGAACCCGGGGGTTTTGATCCTGGTTCAACGCAACCTGGTTCATTTGGCCCTACTTCAGGCTCCCTAATACTCCCTCATGCTCACGGATTGAACCTGGGGGTTTTGATCCTGGTTCAACTGAACCTGGTTCATTTGGCCCTACTTCAGGCTCCCTCATGCTCGCTCATGCTCACGGATTGAACCTGGGGGTTTTGATCCTGGTTCAACGCAACCTGGTTCATTTGGCCCTACTTCAGGCTCCCTCATGCTCGCTCATGCTCACGGATTGAACCTCGGGTTTTTGATCCTGGTTCACCTGAACCTGGTTCAATTTGCCCTACTTCAGGATCCCTCATGCTCGCT
>NZ_JAHQCS010000083.1 GCF_019042215.1 Evansella tamaricis
GCTTTCCTGTAAAGCACGGAAGGTAATTCTTTCTATCTCTTTCATTGTGATGTTAGGTATGGTATCTTTCATAGTAAGGGTCCTTTCTCTTTGTACAGTTGGTTTCTTGGTCGTTACTTACTATACAAAAAGAGGATCCTTTTTTCATGTGATGTGCTCACACCTACCGCGCTTTCGCTTGGTGTCCTTGGTGACGAGTGGGGAATAAAACCACTTCCCCACTCGTCACCAAGGTTACATATTCTTCCTTAACTTACTTTTTTTCCACCCACAAACATTTTACTCTAACAATTCATACTTTAAAAGCCACAAACTTTACGAAAAAAGCCTTACATTAAAATAAATCTAAAGAGTAAATATCCGCATCCAAACGTTTTATAGGAAGTAATCAGCGGTTGGATAACCGATCACCCAGTCATGGCTATCTGTGACTCTGTGTACCTATCTACGCATCAAGAAAAGAGCAGCAATTCGCTACTCTTTGTAATTCAACCTTATATCTTCACATCAATGTTACCGCCAACATGGGGCCGCACAGACTGCTCCACCGCAGCCATATCTGCGGAGTTCATTAATTTTTGAAGCGCAACTCCCTGCTGCTCCTGATTCCCCAACGCTTTCTTCATGACAGCGATGGATACTTGCTGCTGAATTTGTCCTTGGCTTAACGCCATGGAGATTAAAGGTATATTCATAATATCCCCTTTCGTTCTGTGAAAAATATGGTCTAGTTTTATCTGAAACTGGTTTCACTAGCAAACTTACAACTTTTAGGAAGTTAAAAAAGGCTCAAAAGCAGTTTCTAACTCCCCTCTCCACTTTTTCACATGGGGCAGAAGTGTGAATTGAATGACTTCTTGGACTCTCCCATAATCCTTCGTTTCATAGTAATCAACTACTAACTCCAATATATGGTTAAAATTTTTCGTTGTAGATTCAAGGTCCCCATTGTTCAGTTTCTCTTTAATAGGTTCCAGCGAGTTTTGAATGGTCGTGTAAGCAACTACGACACTTTCAAAGAGTTGGATGGTCTCTTCATACTTCCCGTCCTTAAAAAGCTCGTTGATGTGCTCCAATCCTTCCAGCATCGTATCCGTTAACTCTTTCGTTCTTTTCATGACTTCAATGTATTTATCCATGGTGAACTCCTTTTTTACGTAGCTGTTTTTTGTGAGCAGGTATTTGTTTCTTTTGCAAGTATTGTATAATCTATGGAAGTAATTTTAACACATTCTGCGCCTGCTTGTTTGCCTGGGCGATCATCGCCAAGGCCACTTGGGACAGGATCGATCGTTTTGTGTATTCAATTATCTCCTTCGCCATGTCCGCATCCCGTATACGGGATTCTGCCGCCTGCAAGTTCTCTGAGGTCGTCATTAAGTTCGAAATCGTATGCTCGAGCCGATTATGATAAGCTCCCAACCTCGAGCGTTCCGATGATACCTTTTGAATCGCCACATCTATTCGATCTAGGGCAGCACTGGCTTTTTCATGACTCGTAACGTCTAGATAATGTTCACTATCTGGATCACTGCTGAGCCCCAACCCAACAGAACTCATATTCCCAATAGCTAGTACCATCGTTTGTCCTCCGTTCGCCCCGATCTGAAGTGTGAATTGGGAACTTCCCCCCTCTCCATCACCATTCAGAAGGGAGCGAGTATTAAATTCCGTCCGGCCGCTAATTCCATTGATCTCATCAATCAGTAAGTTTATTTCATTTTGAATCTGTTCCCTATCCGATTCGCTGTATGTATCATTTGCTGCTTGATTGGCAAGCTCCCTGATCCGCTGCAAGATAGCATGGGTTTCATTCAATGCCCCTTCTGCCGTCTGGATCATGGATATTCCATCCTGTGCATTCCGGACCGCCTGATTCAAGCCACGAATTTGTGCCCTCATTTTCTCAGAGATGGCCAACCCTGCTGGATCATCAGCTGCACGGTTAATGCGTTTTCCAGAAGATAACCGTTCCATCGCCCTCATCTGGAGCTTTTGATTCATTAAAAAATGCCTGTGGGCAGTACGTGCAGCTTGAGAAAACGAAACTAGCATAAGGTTGACCTCCTTTCTGTGAGGGGGATTATAGTTTTGTTTTGGAAAAATATATGTATTCTTTGTTTCATAGGTAAGTGATCTTATATGGGCTATAAGGAAAAGAGACCCTAGAAGAACTAGAGTCTCAGATGTGTGTTTTAAATTTACCTGACATACCTGTCACTAACTAACGAAATTATTATCCAAGTAACTGAAGAACAGCTTGTGGAGCTTGGTTAGCTTGTGCAAGCATTGCTTGAGAAGCCTGAGAAAGAATGTTGTTCTTCGTCATTTCCATTACCTCACGAGCCATATCTACGTCACGAATACGAGATTCCGCAGCTTGTAGGTTTTCAGACGACATATTTAAGTTTGAAATTGTATGTTCTAAACGGTTTTGAGAAGCACCAAGAAGAGAACGTTGTTTTGATATATCCTCAATAGATCTATCCATGGTTGAAACCAAATTTTCAAAATTAGCTTTATTTAAGCCATCCGCAGCTTGTAATTTATCAATCGCATCATCAATAGTATCTGATCCATCGTTACTTGTAATATTCCCAATCGTCGATGCATCGTATTTATCAAATGCTATGGAGATTGTTTGATCTGCCCCACCAGTTGTTCCAATCAAGAACGCTGCTGAGGAATCTCCAGTTGCAGTGACAATATCTTGATCATTTAATGCTGTATGCAGATTAGCAACAGTTGCTGTTCCAGTTACTGAAAAACTAACACCAAGTTCATTAAAATCAAAAGTTGTACTTTCTGCAGTTAAAGCGCTCAATGATAACTTTTGTGAAACATCATCACTCTCGCGTGTTAGTGTAATAGTGCCATCAGTTTCATTTGTAGAAATTGTATAAGTTTCATCTGCAAGTGCTCGTGATACATCAAGAGAACTAACTACAGCAGTTCCACCAGCAGTTACACCCACTTTAACATCACTCGACGCATCTACTTTAGCAGATAAATCTCCATTTAAAAGTTTCTTACCGTTAAATTCAGTTGTTTTAGAAATACGGTTAATTTCTGTTTCTAACTCATTTAACTCATCTAAAATTGCAGCTCTATCACTATCATTATTTGTGTCATTTGCACCTTGTACTGCAAGTTCACGCATTCTTTGAGCAATTGAATGTACCTCATTTAAAGCACCTTCTGCTGTCTGAATCATAGAGATACCATCTTGGGCATTTCGAGCTGCTTGATCTAAACCTCGAATTTGTGAACGCATTTTCTCAGAAATTGAAAGACCCGCTGCATCGTCTCCTGCTTTGTTAATACGAAGACCTGATGCCAATTTCTCCATTGCTTTTTGTCCATTAGCTTGGTTTACACCCATTTGACGGAACGTGTTCAATGCTGGGATGTTGTTGTTGATAATCATTGATAAATTCCTCCTTGAATTGTTTTGCTTCCGGCCACATCCTTGTGGGTGGAAGTTTCGTGATTGATCCCTAAGAAAAAAGTCGGCCGCCTTATTCCCTATTGATCATTACACTCGTTATATCGGAAGGATATTGTCAATGTTTAGTATTTTTTATATTTTTTTTGAGAAATTTATCTAGCTTTTTTTCCTTACCAATTGAGTAAAAGTGGAATAATAATCCCCTATCCCTCATACAAGCGTACATATTTGCTCCGTATACTGCAGTTCAATAGCTTGATTGTAATTTCAAGAGTTGGTTTAAGTCTCTCAGACCACCTCTCTAAAAAATTCATTTTTGATTGCTCGATATAGAATATGGATTCGGCTATTTTCTAGAAGCCTTTACGTGTATTCGCCAATTCCCAAGCTTTTTTTGGAATTTTAGTTTCATTAGACTTCTATATATCGTTTTAACTTTCTTCCTGCGTTCTCCTAATCCACTGGTTGATTCTTTGGATATATCCTTTCATATAGCCTAAAGCCATAGTAGTTAATCCACCCTGTGGTAACCTAATTTATTTCTTTGATAATTTGGTGAATATTTCCGCTATGATTCCACGGTTAGTTGTATAAGTTTCTTCTTAAATTTCTTTTTAAACTCAAAGTGTCTTATAGTGTCTTTTTTGCATCCTACTCCAGCTATTGTAGAGTGTTTGCAAAATCCAAGAAACTTTTTGTTTTGTTGTGATTCTCACACTTTTCTGACGGTCCACCATTTAAACTTCCCTTCCAAAAAGTTTGTGATACTCTTCAGTACTCGATTGCCAGCAGTAGTTTTCACATAAATATTGCGGTAAAGTAGACAATTGAAACCTTCCCAATAGTCTCCTCATAACCGGACGTGAACCTCACAGTTCATCCAGCTCCCACTGTTCATCCCTAGGTTTAACGCTTTCAGAGGTTCTTGGTTCAAAATCCAATATAGTTCCCTCTTCCTCCTCTTCAAGTTCACTAGTTGAGAGCTTGCCATTCATATATAAGAATATTACATTGTTAACGAATCCAGAGAAGTTGTTCTTCCATCCCTTTTTATCACAGAACTTTCTCAGTCTCTTTTGTGCGGATTATTTAAGCAAAAACTAATCAATCCTACGTCTTCCCCATGTTCAGAAATCCAATAACATTGGTATTTTTGCTACATTTATAGAAGATTTAACTAAATCACAAAAACAATCGCATTACCAACTTCTGTATATACAGTAGTTTCTGATCCCCACTTCTTCCATAGATGTTCAGCATATATAGAAAAGTTAAACTATTTAGTCTATCAGTACGAATGACACAAGATATACAAACATCACAAAAAACAAAAATGATATATTGTTTTTGAGCTCCGTCAAAACTCAAACATTACTTGATTTGACATAAAATCATTTCTACTTAAGGAAGTTACTTTGTGTAGAGGGTAGCTTCTTATCAACCTCCTATAAAAAAGCTGGAGCCGGATCACGTACTCTTTTCTATTTATCAATGACCCATTTTCATTTACAATATAACTAAACTTAAAGATAGTGTGGTGTTATAGATTTGAATAAAAATATATATTATAACGAAATAAGCTTTATTAGAGCTATTGCTTGTATGTTAGTTCTAATGGTTCACATTACAGCTGATTATTATTACGAAAATGGACAAACTCATGATACTATTAGTTTATTTTTAAATCAATTATCCAGATATGGAACACCCTTATTTGCAGTAGTAAGTGGCTTTTTACTTTTTAACGAGTCATTGAGAGGTACTTATCGGTTACCTAAATTCTTTAGAACAAGACTTACTAAAGTTGTGATTCCTTTTTTAGTGTGGAGTCTTTTCTATTTAGCTGTAATTAGTTATTTTTCACTTCCTAGTTCACTAGAGACTCATCAGATAGCCAATTTTCTATATACTTTTTTCTCCGGTTATCATCACCTTTATTTTATCATTGTGGTTGTTCAATTTTATCTGCTGTTCCCATTGATTCAATTTATTAGATCAGGGTCGATATTTCTTTTAATAACAGGAGTATCTCTAATTATTAATATCCTTTTCCTTACCTACTTTTCCGGGCGAAGCACCAACCTTATTATTGATTTCATTAACAATAGATCATTTTTACTTGCTTGGATATTTTACTTTATGATTGGTGGGGTCTTTGCTCATTACTGGATTGCTATTACATCGTCATTAAAAAGATATTCAAAATTCTCATTCATTGCAATAACACTTTTAATATTTAGTGCCTTTATTGAATATTATTTTTTTGGAGCCTATTCTTCAAGAAGACTTGCTAACCTTGTTAATATTCCACTGCTGTTTCTTTCTTTATCAAGCTTATATTATTTAACAGGAAATTTTAAATCATTTCAGAATGTAATGTTAAGAATAGGTAATCTTTCGATGGGAATTTACTTGGTTCACCCTTTTATCCTATATTTATTTAGAAAATCCGATTTTGTCTCAGGATTTTATCAAAGCACTTTTTGGTTACCTTTACTGTATACAACTGCACTCTTTCTTTCGATTATATTTATAAAACTTATTCAAATAATCCCATTGAGCCAATATATTGTTACTGTACCTAAACCACCCAAAGTAACAATAACACCTGATATACAAATGAAAAAAGAAGCATAGCATTTATCGAGTAGGAGGATAATCATTAGTAGATTATCCTACCTCTTACTTTACTGAACTGGTTTCTTAGATTTGATACTGATAGCTTGTGCGAAGTTCACAAAATACTTTCCCCACCTAATCATAGACAGCCTTGGTTTGAACATATATCCCAGAAAATCAAAGGATTGTTATCATGGTCTTCTTTCCCGTCCACATCCTTACAATATATAATTCTTGTCTAGGAAGAAAGAAGGTCGAGTTTACATTCGTTCATTCTCTAGCTTAATAATTTGAGTAATTTTACTTGCTTCATCCTCTGTATTGCAGTAGATGACTGCATCATCTGCATATCTCTCGAATGGATTGAATGGGAGGTTAGTGCCTCCCATTTATCAAGATCTTCTACTAGTAGATTTAGTTAATTGTTACTTAGTTTGGAGAGAGAAGAGAAATTTACGCCTTGTGGATAGCCAACTCCTGTTGGATAAACTTTCCTATCAATGGAACCCCCCCTTCTTTAGAACTTTGGAATAAACTTTAGAGCGATTTGGTCGTTGATATGTTCCTTACGGACTTCCATGGGTTCTGCTGACTCCTTACAATTCATCAACAACATCACTGTCTCAATTGTTCCTGTGGTATATTTTCCCCCTCTTATCGGCAATCCTTGTAAGACCTTCTCAGGTAAGACTTATAAACTTCTTCCCAAATAACTGCAAAATTTACTGTAAGAAATCTCGGTTAGTATTGAATTTCGCTTTATTATGCAAACTCAAACGTTCCTATTCATCCTAATAAAGTTCTGTTCGTCAGTTCGGGATTTTACCTCCGTATTCCTTCACATTCCATCTTCAGATGGACACCTTTGCCATTGACTAATAGTTCCTACTGCCAAGACTTTAATGGACTTTCAACACCAAGTAGTAGCGTATGCCGGGTACACATAAAAAAAAGGAAGGAAAATATATTTTCCTTCCTTTTTGACCCCCATAAAGTAAACGGAGCCAGCGTACTATATATTAGTTAAAAAATCACAAGACTACTTAAAATAAAATTACTATATTAACTCACGGGGAATCTATTTTTCCCAAGACAGTATCTACCGGTGTGCCTCTACCCAGCCTTTGCGGATGGCGGTGACCATGGCGTCAGTGCGGTCGTTGGCTTGCATTTTCTTCAGTAAATGGCTGATGATCGTGCTGACGGTGGATGGGGCTAAATATAATAATTCTGCAATTCGTCGGTTGTTGTGACCATCTAATATGAATTGAAGGACGTCTTGCTCGTTTTGCGATAAAACAGATGCGACCAGGTTCCGGTTTAGGACGAGTTTTTTAATGGGTTTGTCTTTCATTTTTTTACGTTCAATTTCATGAACGAGTTCGCGGTGAAAGGTAGGTTCCAAAAAGACACCTTTCTGTTTCAGAATTTGTATAACTTGTGTGAAATGAGATTCCAAGTACGATAAAGTGACAATTCCACTGATAGGAAAAGCGAGGTAATGGAACAAATCCTTCTCCGAACAGTTTCTATGTACGAGAATGATCGGTAGTTTTTTTTCGGAAGTTAAATTTGTGCTGGATTCCAGTAATTCCTCAAGGGATTGAACAGATTTTCGGTCATACCCATCAACAAAATAAAACAAGTACTCACAAGTTCCTAGGTTGTCTGACGTGATCGTTGTTTGTCTTAAAATACTTCCTTCTGTAAATGTTCCCATCAGGAGGTTGATTGTTTCAGGTGATACATGATTTTCCCGATCAAAGAAGAGGATCTTATGTTGTTGGGTTCTTGTTTGTTCTTTTGTAATCGTAAGCATAAACGTTCTCCCCTTCACATGTTTTCTTTTTTAGTTTTATACTTTTTTAGTTAA
The DNA here is from genome assembly GCF_019042215.1 of Evansella tamaricis. Classification (GTDB taxonomy): domain Bacteria; phylum Bacillota; class Bacilli; order Bacillales; family Salisediminibacteriaceae; genus Evansella; species Evansella tamaricis. The sequence continues at coordinate 7,941 of NZ_JAHQCS010000083.1, forward strand.
AAAAATTTAGTTTTATACTAATCTAGTTTAATAATTACATAATGTTACACATTTCTACAAGATTCGATAGTCATTTTTTTATTGGTAAATTGCAAGTGTTTAGTCATTTTTTGGGTGAATTTGTTTCACTATATAGAACGATAGGCGGAAAAAAATAGATAATTTTGCCAATACTATTTTTCCGTGATTGCTAACGGTTTAAATTTGTTTACCTATTTTTTCACAGTCTCCGATAATTGCTTCAGTAAGTCTAAAGAACCCTTTGCTGCGGCTTCACTGTTTTCTTGCTGAATCGCTAAATAAATTTCTTTCCGATGAATGTCGATATTCCTTGGGGCATTGATCCCAAGTTTCACTTGATCACCTTCCACACCGAGAATAGTAACTTCGATGTCGTCGCCAATCTTGATCGATTCATTCCATTTCCTGGTCAGAACGAGCATCGTTACCCCTCCTCGCCTGCTGCCACCGGTGTCACAAGGGCATGCTTTGTGTGATAATCTGTTTCACTTAATACAATTTGTTTCCCCTTTTGTTTCTTGCTGTTGATGATGATCGGTCCGCGCAAGTTCACGGTGGATTCCTTTAACGTGTCCCTCAGGGTGATGATGGTAAACAATGCCACATCTTCTTCCGCTTCAATCTCTAACTGCTCGATAACAGCGTCGGAGAGTTTGGCCTGATAGTCTGGGAAAAAAGAGAATGGTGTCATAACCATAAAGGCAAGTCCAGGTGTGTGAATCGCTTGAAGAAGATAAAACGGACTTGGTTCTTCACTAAATGGCAAAAGGATAAATTCTTTTTCCGTTTCAAAACTGGGTATTCCTTGGTCAAAATGAATGATATTTTTCGGATTAATTTCCACTTCTCCTGAATACTTTGTTTCAATTTTCAACGTCATCACTCCGTCTGTTTCACAATTAGCTGTAAATGTCAATTTTTTGATTATTATAGGTGATCATAGCAAAATATGTCATTTTGTGTTATTAACTCTTATTGTAACACGTTTTTGGCGACTTTAGAGTGATTATTTTCAAAACTAAGGAATTTTTTTCATATTTTTATACAGTTATATCGGTAAAATACTCTTATGTATTTGGATAAAAAAGGAATTTGGTAGTCTATTAGTATGGTATAAGGTGTGGACAAGAAAAAGCCCCCTCTTGATGTTGCTTCCTAAAAGTTAGGTTCTCATTTTAACTTAAAGGGGGAACAGCACCTATTTGGGGGCTAATTACTTATTGATAGCATCTTAATTAAAGTTGCTTGTTTACTGATTCATCTTGTACGGAATAGGTAATCCAATTCTTCTGTTGCAGATATGCGTTGGCTTCCCATCTCGGAATCTGGATCTTTGGCTCAACTGGGTCGAAACGAATAGTGGGGTCGGGCCAAGAGACATCCACTGCAATGGAAGAAGGAACATAATGAAACTGGACTTTGAATGCATTTTCCGGTATCGTGCCGTAATTGACAGAGGGCAATTGACGCTCCCCATTCTCGCGGGCAAGATGTGGCAGCACATTTTGTCCAGTTTCAATTTTCTTCATTTGTTCCCCTTGTCTCACCGTTTTCGCAATGTATTGAAATATGGATTGCCTTGCTTGTCCAGTGCGTTCCAATCCTTGCCTAAGAGGACCTTTCAAACCGGCATCCGCAAACGCCTCCGTTTGATCGATATATAATTGAGAGGCGGTCTTACTAATCTGAAGACTTCCGGACAATTCCTGTTTTAACGACATCCGTGCTTGTTCTTGTTTGATGGACATGGGGGGCTTATGATGCTGAATCCCTATTTCTGCTCTCCCGGTTTGAATCGATAGCTTTGGTAGATTCATGGTAACCATCCCTTCCGTCAAATAAAACAAATTAGTGTTTTGGGTCTTGAGGTTTTAGGGGGCGTTCGGGTCTTGGTTTTGGCGTTTTTGGGGAAGTGTTTATAGCCAAGATAAGTTATCATGACACAATAGTCGGTGAGTAATCGTACGCGTTCATGGCTCCTTCATGAACGCGTCAACTTTTTCCATATCAACTTCAAGCGTTTATCTCAAGAAATCCATCAACGTTGGTTGCAGAATCCGTGATGTGGATGACAATGCGGCACGGTGGATGTTTTCGGCTGTCAGCAAATCGGTGATGACCTTCTCGATGTCGGCATCTTCGTTGTCGGAGAGGACACGTTTAGCAATGACTTCCTGCTCTTTGATTCTAGAGTCGATGAGTTCCACCCGGTTGTACCGTGCCCCTAATTCCGCCCGCTCGTTTACGGTCTTGTTGATCTGGTGGTCCAGATTCGCAAGCATTCCTGTTAATTCCGTGGCAGTGGCAGACGGATCTTCCAATGCCTTTTCCAGTTGAATGAGGTCTCCAAAAAAGTCGCTGGAGAACACATTCCCGGGATTGATGTTAACGGGGATGTTCACACCCTTCATTAACTCGATATTCACATTCTCCGTGTTGGTGGACACCGCTCCTTTATAAGAAACGACCACTTGACGCTCTTGCAAGTTCGTCGTATCAGTTACCGTTTCCCCTTGTTTATTCACATACGTATGGGAATGGACAAGGGATTGGTTCTCGCCGGCAGGCCCCGAGATGGTTAGTGTTTTGTTCGGATCCGAGACACTTCGATACACATACTCATCACCTTGTTTTTCCGAAAGTTCGTAACGGGCGCTGTTAAATGTCAGTTCATGGGTCGTGGTCCCTGGGGCGATTTCGCCGTCCGGGAGTGCTCCAAGTTCTGCGGCCACGGCTCCAAATCCCACGTCCATCTGTTTCTCGTCTAATGGTGGGTTGGTGGTATTGGTGCCGTTGAAGATGTATTTGTTGTTGGTCTTCGTATTGGCCAGTCCCATGAGATGTTCGCGCAGTTGTTTGACTTCTTTGGCGATGTTGGCGCGCTGGGTGTCCTCGTATGTATCGTTGGACGCCTGTACGGTGAGTTCGCGAACGCGTTGCAGGGCATGGGTCACTTCATTCAAGGTCGCGTCGGCGTTATCCATCCAGTTGTACACTTCGGAAAGGTTCCGGTTGAACTGGCCCACTTCCACCACCTGGGTGCGGTAGCGCATGCCGTTCATGGCGACGACGGGATCCTGGGAGGCGCGGGAGATTTTTTTCCCGGTTGCCAGCTGGTCCTGGAGGGTATTCAATGTCTGATAGCTCTGGCTCAAATAGCGCAGGGAGCTTTGGGTCAACATGGATTGTGTTACTCGCATATCCTTCACCTTCTTTTGAAAAATCGAGTCGTAACTCTTTGAAACTTTGTCTATTCGTTAAGGGAATTCACTGTCATTGTTAACAGGACGGTGCCCTTTTTTCACACTTTATCTATCGTCCGCCAATGCCCATTCCGTTGATAATCCGGTCGAGCATTTCATCCATAACGGTAATCCCGCGGGCTGCGGCGTTATATGCATGCTGGAATTGGATAAGGTTCGTCATTTCTTCATCCAGAGATACGCCGCTAATGGACTGGCGCCGCTCCTCCACGGAATCGCGAAGGGTCTGGGAATTCTTCGTCATCCGCTCTGCTTCACTCGTCTTAACGGCCATTTCCCCAATGATTCCTTGGTAGAAGGATTGGACATTGGTTCTTGTGCCGCCAAACTGCAAGGTCGCGTCCTTCACTTTAGAGAGGGCGAGGGCATTCGAGCCATCTCCAGAGAAGGCTTCCGTCAGCGGAATGCCTCCGTTTCCTGTTGCGGCACCGGATGCAGCGATGTTGTTTAAACTGGCATAGATGTCTGCACTAATTTGAATTCGTTGCGCTGCCCCTTTGATGTTTCCGTTGGTGCCGAATGGATCGCCGTTAGGTCCCGTCCCACCGGTTGCATACGTGAAGAACTGGTATCCTTCCCCGCCATTCGCTTTTTCCCCGGCTGTGATCTCGGACAGGCTCCATCCTGAGCTATGCACTTTATTGAACTCTTCCACAAAGGTATGAACCATCAGATCCAGTTGGGCCATCATTTCTGGATAAAGACCCTTTTCCTCACCATTTTTCCCAAAATATCCGTATGCTTCAATCGACGCCATGAGCGCCCCCGGGGACCGGAAATCTTCTAAACTGGCAAAATGGAACACGCCGCCTCTGTCCTTGAGATCTTTCACATCTTCAAGACCTTCTAGTGCCCGCGGTTTGGCGATAAACATTCCATCCACAAGACCGCTGTTTTCGTCATAGGAAATGTGAAGTTCATTCGCTTCTAATCGTGAGCCGTCCACAAGGGTCACGCCTAAATCTCTGCCATGTTCATCCAACAGTTTTACGGTATAACGTCCGTCGGCAATGTCCTTGGCCAATCCACCGCTCCCCACTTGTTCCACGGAGATATTCATATAATTCGAGAGTTCATCCACAAGGAGATCTCGCTGATCATAGAGATCATTGGACAAGTATCCGTGCGGTTCCACCGCTGCGATCTGTTTGTTGATATTATTGATCTGCCTTAGGAGGGAATTGATATTATTTTGCTGTACCTCAATTTGGCTTTTCTGATCATGCTGAACCGCCAAAAGAGAATTGTATGTATAGTTGAAAGTATCGGCAAGGGCTACTCCATTTTGCAGGACGACCGACCGGGCCCCTGCATCTTCAGGATGAACGGATAGGTCCTGGAGTGACTGCCAAAACTTGTCCATCATGTTTGCAATCCCGTTTTCCGTAGGCTCATTCATGATATCTTCCATTTTAACGAGGGCTTGGTGCTGCTGTTTCCAGTACCCAAGCTTATTGTTTTCCCCGCGGTACTGTGTATCTAAAAAGGCCTGACGAATCCGCTGCACTTCTCCAGCTTGAACGCCTGATCCAATCTGTCCAGGGATCATTGGTTTGTTAAAGGCAGGGCTCGGGAAGGCTTCCGTTGGTGTCAGATTCACCCTTTGTCTCGAGTAACCAGGTGTATTTGCATTTGCAATATTGTGCCCCGTTGTCTGTATTGCCGTCTGTTGCGTATTGATCGCCCGGCGGAACGTTTCTAAACCGTGAAACGTGGACTTCATTGCATCTTCCTCCAATCCTTTTTGAAAAACAGAGTTGTCGTGGTGCGTGCGATAGGTTTGTTGATGTGATCTTTTCGTTTTTCACCATTGAATCCGTAATTCCCGTCCCGTAGTCGATGGTGGGTAATCTTGATAAGTTATTTACGGTAATTAAGCTTTTTAAGCTATTTGAGTTTTTATTAAGCAATTTAAGCGGTTTAATCAATTTAAGCTTTCGAATTCGGGCTAATACACCCGAATTCAATACTGGCTTTGTAATCCATTTTAGTTGTGGAATGCTAGCTTTGTAATCTAGTTGAGCCATCTCAGCCGATTAGGGCTACTACTTAAACCGCATCCCGACTTTCTAATCTAGCTGGGCCATCTCAGCCGATTAGGGCTATGGCTGGAACCGTATGTTTACTTTATAATTTAGTTGAGCCATCTCACCAGTGCTATGCCTTCGAATCAAACAGAGGGCGGGTTCCTGATCCTAAATCATCGTCCTCCCCGGTTTTCCCACTCGGGCGATGATAGTTTCCAAATTGTTGCTGCGGTTGCACTGTTTCAAGGGAAATGTTCACAAAACGTAACGATTCCTCAATCAACTGCTGATTTAATTCGTTTTGCTCTTTTAGTTTCTTAATTTCCATGACGAGACGCTGTTGCCAATGCTGAAGTTCCTTTCGCTCCTCTTCGGGAAAAAATTGAAGTAAAGCGTCCATCGTTATGTCCTCTTTCACAAGTCCCTTTTCTTCCATCCACGTCTTTACCGCATGCTGCCGCGTCGTCTCTAATTTTCTTAGCTGTTGAATCAGGGCAGACTCTTCCTTCATAACCTTTTCAAGTCCAGGTATATCACCTTTTTTCACCGCTTCTTGTTTTTGCAGCGCCTTATCATTAAAGCGTTCATGAAGTGCCGTCATCGCCTGAAATATCGTTATCAGTTCCTGAGTTTTCTTTTCCACTATCATCACACCCCTCTCCGTTTTTACGTATTATATTTCATTCTGTTGTTTTGATGTTGCCAAGCTAAGCTCTCTAGGAAAGCTTTTTTCCCCTTATTTGTTTAGCTTGGTTTTCGGTGCCCCTATCAATTATTCCAGTAATCGTAAAACTTTTTCGCAACCTCTCTGGCATTTACTTCATATGTTCCGTTTTCAATTTTAGCTTTTACTTGATCAACCTTTTCCTGTCTCTCCGCACTGAACTTTGAAGATTCCTGCATTTTCTTTGCCTCCAAAGAGATATCAAGACGATCTTGATTTTTACTCGTCGCTACTTTTTTCTTTCCCCCAACTTCCTGCGCTTTCTGATACGCATGAACGGAATGCATTGGATTAATTTTCATCCTAATTTCCCCCTTTCATCAAACCGGCTGCAGCACCACCGTTTTCACAGATACCTTCGCCCTCGGTTCTTCGTGCTCGAATATGTCCCACTCTATCAGTCATCTCTTCATTATATCGGCAGTTGACCACGAATGTTTAGTGAAAACAATCCAAGTGTTTATCTTCCTCGCTTTATCCGGTCTTCCAGTGAGTGATACGTCTGAATTTTTTCCCGCTCCCGCTGTTTCTGACGATCTTGAAATGCAGATTCTTTCGATAATTGATCCAATCCAGACCTCAATTCCTTACGACATGATTCACAAATTCGACCTTCCTTGATGAATGTTCCACACTTTTCACATGGAAAACCAAGGTTCGGGAACTGCGCAAGGAGAATTCTACCTTCCCGGATAAACTGGTAAATGAGATCCTTCTTCACCTCAGTTGCTTCGTGAACTTCATCCACGGTCGCCATCCGGTTCTCCCGCCTGCGAATAAAATTGTGCACCGTCTTAAATTTATTCTCAACCTCACTAAAACAGTTATTACAAACTCCCCTTAAAGCCCGGATAAACAACTTCCCACAATTAGGGCAATTCTCCAATTCGTTCATTGCTTCTTCCTCCCAAAATGATCCTTTTCTATTATATCGACAACTTTCCCGGAAGAATTAGCTTTTACAAAAAAAGTTTTGGAGTTTTGCAACACACCACCAGTGTGCCTTTTCTGCGTGCATTCGGTTTGGACCATTCAACACGATTTCTTCTTCTGTCATTTGTCCGAGTTTGGGCTTGATTCGGACAATTCAGTTTCGATTTTCTCTCCATTTGTCCGAACTAGAGCTTGGTTCGGACAATTGAGTATTGACTTCCTCTCCATTTGTCCGAACTGGAGCTTGGTTCGGACAATTGATGACGACTTTACCCTCCATTTGTCCGAACTGGAGCTTGGTTCGGACAATTCAGTATCGATTTCCTCTCCATTTGTCCGAACTTGGGCTTGATTCGGACAATTGATGACGACTTTCCTCTCCATTTGTCCGAACTTGGGCTTGGTTCGGACAATTGAGTTTTGATTTCCTCTCCATTTGTCCGAGCTTGGGCTTGATTCGGACAATTGAGTTTTGATTTCCTCTCCATTTGTCCGAACTTGGGCTTGGTTCGGACAATTCAGTTTCGATTCACCCTCCTTTTGTCCGAACTGGAGCTTGCTTCGGACAATTGATGACGACTTTACCCTCCATTTGTCCGAACTGGAGCTTGGTTCGGACAATTGATGACGACTTTACCCTCCATTTGTCCGAACTGGAGCTTGGTTCGGACAATTGATGACGACTTTCCTCTCCATTTGTCCGAACTTGGGCTTGATTCGGACAATTGAGTAT